>DATBIF010000090.1:0-25367 GCA_036557045.1 Steroidobacteraceae bacterium | reverse complement strand
GTCGCGGTTTCGCGGTTATTTGTGATCGGTACAAGTCGAGCCGGTCGTGTGGCTGAATAACCGCGAAACCGCGACCCGGCACCACCAAGGTCGGAGGGGGAGTCAGGCGGTCACGCGGTAGTCGAGCTCGATTCCTGCGAGCTCGTAGCCACGGCGGAAATCGCGGATGTGCTTTTCCATCCAGTTGCGCGCGTCATCGACGTTGCGGGCGCGAATCGCATCGAGAAGATGACGCTGCGCGACCGCGATGCGTGAACGTGCCTGCGGAACCTGGTCGATCATCCGGCCGAGCGTCGGTGAGAGGAGGCGCATCAGCGGCGCCTGCGCCAGCACCAGCACGTGATTCTGCGTGGAACGCGCGATCGCCCGGAAGAACTCCACGACGAACTCTACGGCGCGCTCACGTTCGGGACCGAGCGTCTCGAACTTGCGATGCCACGCTTCGAGCTCATCGATTTGCAGCGGCTCGCGCTTGCGTGCGGCGAGCGCTGCGGCCTGCGGCTCGATGATCATCATCGCTTCCCACACTTCCAGGAAGGTCACGCCGTGGAGGGTGAGGGCTCGACTCACATCGGAGGCGACGTTCGATGCCTGGGGATGAGTGACGAACAGGCGCTTGCCGCCTTCCTTGCGAGTCAGCAGCCCCTTGCTTTGCAGCTCGCGCAGCGCTTCGCGCACGGTGGAACGATTGACCCCGAACTGCTTGGCGAGGTCGAGTTCCGGCGGCAACGGATCGCCGTCGTTGAGATCGCGCGCCATGATCTTGCCTTCGATCGTGGACGCCACCCGCCGGTAGGCGGGCTCGAGATTCAGGGGTTCGAAGAGTGACGACATATATATATGTATGCAGGATACGGGCTGCGCCGCAGCATTGGCGACTATTGACGGATCGTCGGATTGTCCGACAGAATACGCGCCCATGTCCAGCCTGCCAAAACCGGCTCCCCAGCGTTCGGCCGCTCCCGTCGGAGGACCGATGATCGAATTCGATTTCGGGCTTGGCGAAAGTGTCGACCTGCTGCGCGCCACGGTGCGTGCGTTCGCCTCTGAAAAGATTGCGTCGCGCGCCGACGAGATCGATCGCAGCAACCAGTTTCCGCGCGACCTGTGGCCGGAACTCGGCGCACTTGGCTTGCTCGGCCCGACGGTCGAGGAGCAGTTCGGCGGCGCCGGCATGGGCTATCTCGAGCATGTCGTCGCAATGGAGGAGATCAGCCGCGCGTCCGGCTCGGTCGGTCTCTCGTACGGCGCGCACTCGAATCTCTGCGTCAACCAGCTGAGCCGCTGGGGCAGCACCGAGCAGAAACTTCGCTACCTGCCGAAACTCGTCAGCGGTGAACACGTCGGCGCCCTGGCGATGAGCGAGGCGGGCTCCGGCTCCGATGTGGTCGGCATGCGTACGCGTGCGGTGCGCGACGGGGACCACTACGTCATCAACGGCAACAAGATGTGGATCACGAACGGCCCCGAGGCCGACGTGGTCGTGTTCTATGCGACGCTCGATCCGGCGCTCGGGCCAAGAGGCATCACGACGTTCATCGTCGAGAAGGGCACTCCAGGCTTCTGGAGCGCGCAGAAGCTCGACAAGCTGGGCATGCGCGGCTCGGACACGAGTGAGCTCGTCTTCAAGGATTGCAGGCTCCCCGCGGCGAATGTGCTGCACGAACCTGGTAAGGGCGCGCGCGTCCTGATGAGCGGGCTCGACTACGAGCGCGTGGTGCTGGCGGGCGGACCGCTCGGCCTGATGCAGGCGTGCCTCGATACGGTGCTTCCGTACATCCACGACCGGCGCCAGTTCGGCCAGCCGATCGGCACCTTCCAGCTGATGCAGGCGAAGGTCGCTGACCTCTATACGACCCTCAACGCCTCGCGCGCCTATGTCTACTCGGTCGCGCGCGCGTGCGATCGCGGCCAGACCACGCGCTTCGACGCCGCCGGCTGCATCCTGTTTGCCGCCGAGCGAGCGACCTGGTGTGCGCTCGAGACGATCCAGGCCTTGGGTGGCAACGGTTACATCAATGAATTTCCCGCCGGCCGCCTGCTGCGGGACGCGAAGCTGTACGAGATCGGCGCGGGGACCAGCGAGATCCGCCGCATGCTGATCGGGCGAGAGTTGTTCGACGCTAGCGCCTGAGGTCGCGCGCATGCCGGCCATCCACAGCGAGCTGAGCGCGCACGCGGACGAATTCCAGCGCAACGCCGCGATCAATCGTTCATTGGCAACCAAACTGCGCGAGCTCGTCGCGCAGATCAGCCAGGGCGGAACCGCTGAGGCCCGCGCGCGCCACCAGAGCCGCGGCAAGCTCCTGGTGCGCGATCGCGTGCAGCGCTTGCTCGACCCCGGTTCTCCGCTTCTCGAGATCGGCCAGCTCGCGGGCCATGAGATGTACGAGGACTCGATTCCCGCCGCGGGACTCGTTGCGGGCATCGGTCGAGTGAGCGGGCGCGAGTGCGTGATCGTCGCGAACGACGCTACGGTCAAGGGCGGCACGTATTACCCGATCACGGTCAAGAAGCACCTGCGCGCACAGGCGATCGCGCTCGAGAATTTCCTGCCCTGCATCTACCTGGTGGACTCGGGCGGCGCCTTCCTGCCCTTGCAGGACGAAGTGTTCCCGGACCGGGAGCATTTCGGACGGATCTTCTACAACCAGGCCAATCTCTCGGCGTGCGGCATCCCGCAGCTCGCACTGGTGATGGGGTCGTGCACCGCGGGAGGCGCATACGTGCCCGCCATGTGCGACGAAAGCATCATCGTCCGCAACCAGGGCACGATCTTCCTCGGCGGCCCGCCGCTGGTGAAAGCCGCGACTGGAGAAGTCGTCGATGCCGAGGCGCTCGGTGGCGGCGACGTGCATAGCCGCATCTCGGGAGTGACCGACCATCTCGCGGAAAATGACCAGCATGCGCTCGGTCTCGCACGCCGCCTGGTCGCTAATCTGAATCGACCCGCGTCGCGAGCTCCCGAATTTGCGGCACGCGAGCCTCGTTATGCCGCCGAGGAACTCTACGGCGTCGTGCCGCACGACAC
Source organism: Steroidobacteraceae bacterium (assembly GCA_036557045.1). Taxonomy (GTDB): domain Bacteria; phylum Pseudomonadota; class Gammaproteobacteria; order Steroidobacterales; family Steroidobacteraceae; genus DATBVX01. The sequence goes on along the minus strand of DATBIF010000090.1, from coordinate 22,336 downwards.
GCGCATTCCCTATGAGGTGCGGGAAGTCATCGCGCGTATTGTCGATGACTCGGACCTCGATGAATTCAAGGCGCTCTACGGGCGCACGCTGGTATGCGGATTCGCACGCATCGCCGGGATGCCCGTCGGTATCGTGGCCAACAACGGCATCCTGTTTTCGGAGTCCGCGCTCAAGGGCGCGCACTTCATCGAGCTGTGCAACCGGCGTCGCGTGCCCCTCGTTTTCCTGCAGAACATCACCGGCTTCATGGTCGGCCGCAAGTACGAGAACGCGGGCATCGCCAGGGATGGGGCGAAGATGGTTACTGCCGTCGCCGGCGCGACCGTTCCCAAGTTCACCGTGATCATCGGCGGCTCGTTCGGTGCGGGAAACTACGCGATGTGCGGACGTGCCTACGGCGCGCGGTTCCTGTGGATGTGGCCGAACGCCCGCATCTCGGTGATGGGCGGGGAACAGGCGGCTACCGTGCTCGCCATCGTGCGCCGTGAGGGTCAGGAAGCACGCGGCCAGCAATGGCCGGCTGAAGAAGAGAACAGCTTCAAGCAGGAAATCCGCAGCCAGTACGAAAAACAGGGGCATCCGTATTACGCCTCGGCGCGGCTCTGGGACGATGGCGTGATCGACCCCGCGGATACGCGGCGCGTGCTGGCCCTCGCGCTGGCGGCGGCGCGCAATGCGCCGGACGTGGGCGAGCGGGCTTACGGCATCTTCCGGATGTAGGCCGTTGTTCGATTCCATCCTCATCGCCAATCGCGGCGAGATTGCCTGCCGGATCATGCGCACGGCGCGGCGGCTGGGCATTCGGACGATCGCGGTCTATTCGGATGCCGACGTCGGCGCGCTGCATGTCGCGAGCGCTGATCTCGCAGTGCGGATTGGCGAGCCCGCGGCGAGAGCCAGCTACCTCAACATCGGCGCGATCGTCGAAGCGGCGCGACGGACCGGCGCTGTGGCCATTCACCCCGGTTACGGATTCCTGTCCGAGAACGCGGATTTCGCTGCCGCCTGCAGAGCGGCGGGCCTGGCGTTCATCGGGCCGCCCGAGTCCGCGATCCGCGCCATGGGCTCGAAAATCGCGGCGAAGCGACTCATGGCGCGCGCCGGCGTACCCATCGTGCCCGGCTACCAGGAAGAAGACCAGGCGACCGAGCGCCTGCACGCTGCCGCGACCAGCATCGGTTATCCGGTGCTGATCAAGGCGTCCGCCGGCGGTGGCGGGAAAGGCATGCGCGTCGTGGAGTCGGCCGAAAGTTTCGTGCCGGCGCTCGAGTCCGCGCGACGCGAGGCGCAGGCTGCCTTCGGGGATGGGCGCGTGCTGCTCGAGAAGTACCTGTCACGACCCCGGCATATCGAGATGCAGGTGTTCGCGGACCACCACGGCAACTGCATCCACTTGAACGAGCGCGACTGCTCGATCCAGCGTCGTCACCAGAAGATCATCGAGGAGGCGCCGGCGCCCGGCCTGACGGCTCAGCGCCGCAAGGCGATGGGCGCGGCAGCGGTCAAGGCGGCGAAGGCGGTCGGTTACCAGGGCGCGGGAACCGTGGAGTTCATCGCCGCGGACGGCGAGTTCTATTTCATGGAAATGAATACGCGCCTCCAGGTCGAGCATCCCGTCACTGAAATGATCACGGGCCTCGATCTGGTCGAATGGCAGATCCGCGTGGCTGCGGGCGAAGAACTGCCGCTGAGCCAATCGGCGGTTCCGCTGCAAGGTCATGCGATCGAGGCGCGGCTATACGCAGAGGACCCGCAACGGGAGTTCCTGCCCTCGACCGGCCGCCTGGTCCGTCTGCGCTGGCCCACGGTCAGCGAGTCGGTCCGCATCGATACAGGCGTGCGGGAAGGGGACGAGGTCGGAATTCACTACGACCCGATGCTGGCCAAGATCATCGCGCATGGCGCCGATCGCGCGGCCGCGATCCGCACGCTGCGTCACGCACTCGGTGGCTGCCAGGTGGGTGGAGTGACCACGAACGTTGCGCTCCTGCAGGCGATTCTCGCTGAGCCGGATTTCTCGAAAGGGGACGTTCACACCGGCTTCATCGCCGCACATGCTGCCACGCTGGCATCAGCGGGGCTGAAGACCGACGAGTCGGGGCTTTACGCGGCAGCCGCGGTCGCGTGGCTTGCAAGGCCAACGTCGGTCGCGGGCAGCGCTGGTGCCTCGGGGCCCTGGGATCAGCGCGATGGCTGGCAGCCGAATCTGCCGGCGCGCGTCTCGCTCCAGTTTGTCGCTCACGGCGAGGTCATTCTCGTGGAGCTGTCGCGCACTCAGGGCAGCTGGCAAGCGCTCATCGGATCGCATCGTCTCGAGGTGCAGGTGCGATGGATCGACGCTGACGTCGTTGAGGCGTGCGTCGCGGGCGAGCCGCTACGTATCACGCTGGTCGAGGACGGCGAGCGCCTGCACGTGCTCCATGCGGGCGGCACACTTGCGCTTGAATTCCACGACCCAGCGCGCGCCCGCGCGCGCGAACGCCAGGACGGCGGGCTCGTGTCGCCGATGCCGGGCCAGGTGCTGCAGATCCTGGTCGCGCCCGGGGCCAACGTGCGGCGCGGTCAGGCACTGGTGATCGTCGAGGCCATGAAAATGGAACACACGATCCTCGCGCCGAGCGACGGCGTCGTGGAGGCGATCTGCTTCAACGCGGGCGATCGCGTCAGCGAAGGGGCTCAGCTATTGAGGCTCAGGACAACGTCAGCTTCCTGACCGTCATCGGTATCGATTCGCGGCAGGCGGATCTCGCCCAGGGCGCGCGGCTGGCGCAAGCGGCGCAGCTCTTCGAGTTGCTCGGGCGTGTCGAGGTCCATTGCAGCGTTCGGCATTGGCACGCGCGTGAGCCGGTCGCTGTAGCGCTGCAGAACGCGCCGGGCGCCAACGTCGCCACGCAGCGCCCCGAGATCCGAGAAGCACCAGCGCGGGAATATCGCGGGGACGCCGACGGTGCCGGAGTAAAGACTGGCCACGACGGCGGAATCCTGGCCTTTCCACGCGGACACCAGGCGCTTGAGATCGTCGCTCGTGACCCCCACCTGGTCCGCCAGCATCAGCAGTACCGCGTCGCAGGCTGGCGGAAGCGCAGCGACCCCGCAACGGATCGAGGCGCCGAGGCCTTCCTCCCAGTGACGGTTGACGATCACCGAGGCGGGCGAATGCTTGAGGAGGAGTGCAAGTTGCTGCGCGTGCGCTCCGACGACCACGGTCACCGCATGCCCGGCCACCGCCACCGCGTGACTGACCATCGTGTGCAGGAGCGGGCGTCCATCGAGGCGCACCAGCTGCTTGGGTTGTCCGAGGCGAGTCGACGCGCCCGCCGCCAGGATCAGGATGTGCAGGCTGGAAGCGGCGCCAAATTCAGTGTTTTCCATAATCACGGTCGCGGGTTGGTAACTTCAGTAGACTCTGCGACGGCACCCAGAGGCAAGTGGGAATGAGCAAGCGAATCGAAATCGTGGAGGTCGGGCCGCGTGATGGCTTGCAGAACGAGCCCGGCACGCTGAGCACGCCGCTCAAGGTCGAGCTCATCGAGCGGCTGGTCGCCTCCGGCCTCAGGCGCGTCGAAGTCGCGAGCTTCGTCAATCCTGCGAAGGTCCCGCAGATGGCGGACGCCGAGCAGGTGCTGGCCGCGCTCCCGGGCAACGAGTCCGTGCGCTACATCGGCCTCGTCCTCAATCGCAAAGGGTTCGATCGCGCGGCGGCCGCAGGCTGCCGCGAGGTGGGCATGGCGCTCGCGGTGAGCGATACGTTCAACCGGCGCAACCAGAACGCGGGTACCGAGGAGTCCATCCGGCAGTGGCTCGAGATCGCCAGGGCGGCGCATGCCGCGGGCATCGCGCCGCAGATCACGCTTTCGACTTCTTTCGGCTGTCCCTTCGAAGGCGAGATCGCTCCCGAGCGCGTGGTGGATGTGGCAACGCGCGTGGCGGAGGGGCACCCGACCGAGCTCGCGCTCGCGGATACGATCGGCGCGGGCGTGCCCGCGCAGGTCACGGATCTCGTGGGCCGAGTGCGAGCGGCGTTGCCAGGGCTGAAACTCCGTTGCCACTTCCACAACACGCGCAACACGGGTCTCGCGAACGCCTACGCGGCGGCACTCGCCGGCGTCGAAGTGCTCGACGCCAGTGTCGGCGGCATCGGCGGTTGTCCGTTCGCGCCGGGCGCGACGGGCAATATTCCTACCGAGGATCTGATCTACATGTTGCAGCGTTCAGGTTTCGCCACCGGCGTGACGCTCGAGCGTCTCATCGAGACCGGCAAGTGGTTGCAGGAGCAACTGGGTCGGCCGGTTCCGGGCCTGCTCGTCAAGGCAGGCCCGTTCCCGCGCCCGGCAGCCGCGCGCAAGTAATCTGGTAATTTTCACAGTCGTCCCCAGATTGCGCGGATCTCTCCCGAATCCGGAGCTGGCATGAACTCAACAGTGGAGTCCCGATCGAACGCGGCATCGGCCGTGCGCAGCGTCGAGCGTGTGGTGCGTGGTCAGCCGGCAAGCGACGGGGCCGGAGTCAAGTTGCTGCGCGTCATCGGTTCGCGCGAGCTGCCGGACCTCGACCCGTTCCTGTTGCTGGATGAATTCCGCTCGGACGATGCGAGCGACTACATCGCCGGTTTCCCGGAGCACCCGCATCGCGGCTTCGAGACCGTGACCTATATGCTCGCCGGACGGATGCGTCACGGTGACAGCCAGGGCAACACCGGATTGCTCGTCCCCGGCAGCGTCCAATGGATGACTGCAGGGCGCGGCATCGTGCACTCGGAGATGCCCGAGCAGGAAGACGGACTGATGTGGGGCTTCCAGCTGTGGGTGAACCTGCCCGCGCGTGAGAAGCTCACGACGCCTCGTTACCAGGACATCGCGCCTGAAAGCATTCCGCAAGTCGCCCTGGAAGCGGCCGGCAGCGTTCGTGTGATCGCGGGCGAGTTCAACGGCATACGCGGTCCCGTACAGGCGGATAGCACGCAGCCGCTCTATCTCGACGTCACGCTGCCGGGCGGCGCGGGCTTCAACACGCTGGTGCCCGAGTCGCACAACGCGTTCGTGTATGTATACGACGGCGAGATCGCGATCGGGCAGGGCGAGAAGCCGCGCATCGTGAAACGCGGGGAGCTCGCGGTCCTGAGCCGCGGCATGATCATCGCGGCTGCGGCGCGCGAGGCAGGCGCCCGCTTCCTCGTCGTCGCGGGCCACCCGTTGAACGAACCGGTGGCGCGCTATGGTCCCTTCGTGATGAACACGCCGGCGGAAATTCGCCAGGCACTCATCGACTACCAGTCCGGGCAACTCTAAGCGCCCGCTCGGCGCCTCGCGTGTCGCGTGAGGCGCCGATTCCGCTTCGGCCAATCCTGCAAGACTTACAAACGCTCTTACACGACCTCGCGCAGAGCCGGAGCATTTCACGCAGGTTCATTCAGGCATGTCGCGGGCCGCCGACGTCCCATCGCATTGCGACACTTCAATCTGTTCAGATTCTTCCCCGCACCTGTCACTCGCCGGCGACAGAAATTTCGCTGTGCTCGAGGATGAGTGGTGCTTTCGTCAATCGCGCGCAAAAAATATTCAAGCATTGAGTGCTGGCATAGCGCTTGCTCTCTTCATCTTGCTGTCATGGAACGGGCGTCGGAACTTTCCGCTGTCACGAAAGTTCAACAGGCGGACGGCGGAAGCACGGAGGAGCGCGGGTGCCGGCAGAGGGAAGTGTTGCATACCATCGAGGGAGCCGGAGCGCGCTGCGGAGCAGCGTGTCCCGCCGCCTGGCACGCGCGGCGCATGTGCGTAATTGGGTTCGAGAGGGAGCCGGAGAGCGCCCCGCGCTCGCACTCATCAAGGAGCTGCTCAACCCAAGCATAGTCGTGCTGGCGCTGCTGTTCAGCGCGTTCCTGCACCACCAGCCGTTCACCGGGCCGTATCGAGTACTCGCGGTACTCGCGTTCATCGTCGCGGTCGAGGTCATGGGTCACCCGCGCCTCGAGCCGCTCGACAACGCTCCGCGCCTGCTGCGCGACATGCGCCGCGTGATCTTCCAGTGGTCTTGCGCCGTGGCCTTGCTGCTGTTGCTCGGCTTCATGCTCAAGGTCTCCGACGTCTTTTCGCGCAAAGTGCTGGTCACATGGTTCCTGCTGACGCCGGTGGCGCTCCTCGGGGCGCAGATCGTCGCGCGTCGCGCCATGGGATGGCTCGTCCAGCATGGAGCGATCACGCGCCGGCACGTGGTGGTGGGCGCAAACGAGTTGGGCTGCGAACTCGCCGCGCGACTGGCCGAGGATCCTTCGCGGGGCGTGGTCCAGGGATTCTTCGACGATCGCAGCATCGAGCGGCTGCCGGCAGTGCGACCTGAGCGCCTGCTCGGGCGCTTCCGTGATCTCGCCGACTACGTGCGCAATAACGGCGTACACGTCATCTACATCTGCCTGCCCATCAGCGCGCAGCCGCGCATCCAGGCGCTGCTCGAAGAGCTGCGTGATACCACGGCTTCGATCTACTTCGTGCCGGATCTGTTTGCATTCGACCTGATCCAGGCGCGCTTCGGGCAGGTGATGGGCCTGCCGCTGGTGGCGATCTGCGAGACGCCGTTCTGCGGCCTCAACGGCGTCATCAAGCGCGCCAGCGACATCGTGCTGACCAGCATCGCGCTGCTCCTCACCGCGCCGCTCATGATCGGTATCGCGATTGCGGTGCGGCGTTCGTCGCCCGGGCCGATCCTGTTCCGCCAGCGCCGCTACGGGCTCGAGGGCGAGGAGTTCCAGGTCTACAAGTTCCGCACCATGACCGTGTGTGAGGACGGCGAACTCATCCGCCAGGCACAGCCCGACGATCCGCGCACGACGCGCGTGGGGCGCTTCCTGCGCCGGACTTCACTCGATGAGCTGCCTCAGCTCTTCAACGTGCTCGAAGGGACCATGAGTCTCGTCGGGCCGCGGCCACACGCCGTCGCCCACAACGAGCGCTATCGACGCCTGGTGAGCGGCTACATGTTGCGACACAAGGTGCGCCCCGGGATCACGGGCTGGGCGCAGGTGAACGGCTTGCGAGGGGAAACCGCGAACGTCGAACGCATGGCCCAGCGCGTGCAGTTCGACCTCGACTATCTGCGGCATTGGTCGCTGGGGCTGGACCTGAGAATTCTGTTGCGGACGGCTTACATCGTGCTGAGAGATCGAAACGCTTATTGACTGATGCCCCGTGCGGGCGGGGGTTGAGATGTTGCACAAGACCACGGCTACGGCGTGGGCTCTGATGTTTTCGCTGCTGGTGCTGGGCGGAACAGCGGGACACGCGGCCGAGACGATTGCGACCACGCAGCCGGCACCGAAGACTCCGGCGTCACCGACGAATCCGGCGAACGCACCTGCGCGGCCGCTCGAGGAATACAAGCTCGGCGCGGGCGACTCGGTGCACATCGTCGTTTACAACAACCCGGACATGACCGCCGACGCGCAGATCGCGGAGGACGGGTCCATTCCGTTTCCGCTGGTCGGCAAGGTCGTGATCGGCGGCCTGAGCCGCAACGCCGCAGCCACGCTGATTGCGGAACGCCTCGTCAAGGGCGGTTTCCTGCGCGAGGCGCAGGTCAACCTGACGGTCAGCGAGTACCGCAGCCAGCAGGTGTCGGTGCTCGGTGCGGTGAGCCGGCCCGGCAAGTACCCCGTCGGTCCGACGAACACCGTGACCGACCTCATCGCGCAGGCCGGCGGCATCACGGAGAAGGGCTCGCAGCTCGTCACCGTGATCCGGCGTGGCGCCGACGGCGGGCAGACTCGCAACCAGGTGGACCTGCGACAGCTGTTTGGCGCCGCTGATCCGAGCGGCAACGTGCGCGTGCAGGACCAGGACATCGTGTTCGTGCCGGAACTGCCGGTGTTCTACATCTATGGCGAGGTGCAGAAGCCCGGTGCCTATCCGCTCGAGCCCGGCATGACCGTGCGTCAGGCGATCTCGGTCGGCGGCGGCCTGACGTTGCGCGGCACCGAGCGGGGGCTGCGCGTCAGTCGCAAGGACGGTGACGGCAAGACGCGCACCGAGAAGATCAAGCTCAACGACACGCTCAGGGAAGGCGATGTCGTGAATGTGAAGGAGAGCCTGTTTTGAGCCAGCGCATCCACGCCCGGAGACGGCCATGACCCTGAGCCAGTTCCTGCGCATCCTGCGCGCCCACGCGGGCTCGATCTTCCTCACCTTCGTGCTGATCGTGGGTGCCACCGCGATCGTGAGCGAGATGCTGCCACGCGAATACATCTCCACGACCGCGATCGTGATCGAGTACCGCGGCAGCGGGCAGGCGGCACAGAGCATGCCGCCGGCGCAGCTCTATCCGGGCTACCTCGCCACGCAGGTGGACGTGCTGCAGAGCCAGTCGGTTGCGCTCCAGGTGGTCGACAAGCTCGGGCTCGTCAGCCATCCAGAGCTGCAGTCGCAGTATTTTGCGGCGCCGCTCGCCGCACTCTTCGACGACCTGAGCGATCTGCTCGCGGACCTGGGCATCGATCTGAACGGTTTCTGGGAAGGGTTGAGAGGGCGGCTCGGCCTGAACCCGGATGAGGACATCGGCGTGCCGGACCAGACGCTCGACCGCTACCGGCTCGCCGACCAGCTGCTGAAGCGCCTCGACGTCACCCCGACGCCCGACAGCAGCGTGATCAAGCTGAGCTACACGGCGGCCAATGCTGCGGCGGCCGCGCGTGCCGCGAACATGTTCGTGACGGCCTATCAGCAGACCACGCTCAGCCTCAACACCGACCCGGCGCGCGAGTCGTCGACCTGGTACGACCAGCAGTTGAGCTCGCTGCGCGCGGAGCTCGACGCGGCGCGCACCAGGTTCTCGAAGTTCCAGCAGAGCACCGGCATCGTCGCCACGGACGAGAACGTCGATGTGGAGAATGCGCGGCTCACCGAGCTCTCCGCCCAGCTCGCCGCGGCGCAGGCTGACAACCATCCCACGATCCAGGGCCTCAAGCAGGATCTGGCGCGCGCCGAGGCCGCCCTGGCGCAACTTCCGCCGCAGCTCGGGCCGAACCATCCCCAGGTGATGCGCGCGAAGGCCGAGGTGGAAAGCCTGCGCGCGAAACTCGCGAGCCAGAGTGCGGCGGTCGTCGGTGACATCCGCAGCCAGATGGCGGCGCAGAAGAGCAGCGTGCTGCAGATGAAGGAAAAGCGCGGCGAGCTCGCGGCGCTCAAGGATGACGTCGACAACGCGCAGCGTTCCTATGACCAGGCTTTGCAGGCGGCGAACGCGAATCGCATGCAGAGCCACGTCAACCAGTCGAACGTGTCCGTCCTGCGCGCGGCGGTGCCGCCGCTCCGTCCCTCGAGCCCGAACGTGCCGCTCAACCTCGCGTTGGCCGCGGTGGTGGCGGCGTTTCTGTCCATCGGTCTCGCGCTGTGGCGCGAGGTGAGTCAGCGTTTCGTGCGCTGCGCCGCTGACCTGCGCGAGCTCGCCGGCATGCCGGTGCTCGGAGTTCTCCTGCCGGCCGGACCCGCCGCGTCGCGAGTGCGTGCCCTGCCGCGTCCTGTAGCCCTGCGACGCATCGGGAGCTGGCCATGAGTTCACGCGTCAGTCCATGGATCAGCGAGCCCGGTGCGCGAGCGCCCGGCCCGCAGCTCGAGCCGCGACTCATCGGTCGCATCCTGATCGATCTGGGCAAGCTCCGCCCGGAGGAAGCCGAGGAGGCATTTGCCCTGCATCGGCGCAAGGGCATCCGCTTCGGCGAAGCGGCGCTGCGGCTGCGCTTCATCACGCCGACCGACCTGGAGCAGGCGCTCGCGATCCAGTTCGGCTATCCGCGCCTGCAGGCGGGCGAATCGCTCCTCGCGCCCGAGCTGATCCTGGCGTACGAGCCGGAGAGTGCACCGGCCGAGACCGTGCGTGATCTGCGCTCGCAGCTCCTCACGCGCTGGTTCAACGGCGCGGAGCAGTTCCTGGTGATCGCGAGCGGGCAGCCGGGCGACGGCCGCAGCTACGTGGCGGCGAACCTGGCCGTGGCATTTGCTCAGTGGCAGGGACGCACGCTCCTCATCGACGCGGACCTGCGCACGCCGCGGCAGCACCGCATGTTCGGCCTGCCCGACGAGGCCGGCCTGTCCTCGATCCTGAATCGCCGCGCGGGTCCCGAAGTGATCCGACCGATCCTGGCGATCGGCAACCTGAGCCTGCTGCCGGCCGGACCGATTCCGCCCAATCCGCAGGAGCTCCTGGGCAGGCCCGCGTTCGCGCGGCTGTGCCACGAGCTCGCGGAGGAATACGAGTTCATCCTGATCGATTCACCGGCCGCGCTGCGCGGCTCCGACGCGCAGCTCATTTCCGCACGCGCCGGCGGCGCTCTGCTCGTGGCGCGCGAGAACCACACCCGCCTCGCGGAAATCGACGAAGTCGCCCGACGCATTTCGGGTCACGGCGCCAAGGTCGTGGGCACCGTTCTCAACCGTCACTGATCGACGACCACAAGGAGTGGGGAATTGAAGACTGCATTGATCACCGGTATCACCGGGCAGGATGGCTCGTACCTCGCGGAGTTCCTGCTCGGCAAGGGTTACGAGGTGCACGGCATCAAGCGGCGCAGCTCGCTTTTCAATACCGAGCGCATCGATCACCTGTACGAGGATCCGCACCAGCCCAAGCGGCGCCTGATCCTGCACTACGGCGACATGACGGACGCGACCAGCCTGCTGCGCGTGATCCAGTCGGTGCAGCCGGAGGAGATCTACAACCTCGCGGCGCAAAGTCACGTGGCGGTGTCGTTCGAGGAGCCCGAATACACCGCCAACGCCGACGCGCTCGGGACACTCCGCATGCTGGAGTCGATCCGCATCCTCGGGCTCGAAAAGCGCGCTCGTTTCTACCAGGCGTCCTCGTCCGAGCTCTACGGCAAGGTCGTGGAAGTCCCGCAGACGGAAACGACCCCGTTCTATCCGCGCAGTCCCTATGCGGTGGCGAAGCTCTACGCCTACTGGATCACGGTCAACTATCGCGAAGCCTACGGGCTCTACGCCTGCAACGGCATCCTCTTCAACCACGAGTCGCCGGTGCGCGGCGAGACCTTCGTGACTCGCAAGATCACCCGTGCGCTGTCGCGCATCCACGTCGGGCTCCAGGATTGTCTGTATCTCGGCAACCTCGATGCATTGCGCGACTGGGGACACGCGCGCGACTACGTCGAGATGCAGTGGCTGATGCTGCAGCAGGACGAGCCCGACGACTACGTGATCGCGACGGGCGAGCAGTACTCGGTGCGCCAGTTCGTGGACGCGGCGGCGGCCGAAATCGGCATCACCCTGGAGTGGCGTGGCAAGGGCGTGGAGGAGATCGGCATCGTCAGCCGCACCGAAGGCAGACGCTTCTCCGCCGCGCGCCCCGGTCAGAAGATCGTGCGCGTCGACCCGCGCTATTTCCGGCCCACCGAAGTGCAGACGCTGCGCGGTGATGCCTCCAAGGCTCACCACAAGCTCGGCTGGGAGCCACGCATCCGCTTCAAGCGACTGGTCGGCGAGATGATGCGCGCCGACCTCGCGGCCGCGGAGCGCGACCAGCTCGTGCTGCGCAACGGCTTCAAGGTACACGCCCGTCATGAATGAAGTCGCGGCGCGCGTGCTGCCCCGCTGGCGCGCACGCGTCGCGTGGGATCGCTTGCGTCCCGCGGGCTGGAGCATCTTCGACCAGTGCTGCGTCAGCGCGATGAACTTCGTGTCGAGCTGGATGCTCGCGCGATCGTTTCCGACGGCGCAGTTCGGCGCCTTCGCACTGGCGTACACGGGGCTGATGCTGGTGACCGGGCTGCAGAATGCGGTGATCGCCCAGCCCCACAACGTCCTGGCGGCCAGCTGGAAGGACCAGCGCTATGCGCGGTTCACGACGCGCCTCTGGGGTGCGCAACTCCTGATCAGTCTCGCGGGCGCCGCACTGCTGACGCTCGCTGCGGCCCTCGCTCACTACGTGGTGCGGACAGATCGGTTCGACATCGTCTTCCTGCTGGCACTCGTGATGGTGCCCTGGATGGCGCAGGAGTACGTGCGTCGGGTCCTGTACACGCGCGCAGCCGCTCGCGATGCCGCGATCAACGACCTGCTGTGCTTCGGCGGGCAGCTTGCAGGCGTCGTGTTCCTGGTCAAATCCTCGTTTGCAGGCGCTCATACCGCAAAGGCGGCGCTGATCGTCATCGGCATCGCCTCGCTCCTCGCCAGCATCGTGGGGCTCGTGCGCCTGGGCCGGCGCGGCGAGCTCGATTGGCACTGGGGCGGGATCGCCGGTGTCATGGGTGCCTGGCGCGAGGCGTGGGGATTCGGCCGCTGGCTGCTCGCGCAGAACGTCGTCACCTGGTTCGGCGTCAACGGGAACATCTGGGTCGTGGGTGCTCTGCTGGGCACGCACTCGGTGGGCGTCTACCGGGCGGTGATTCACCCCGTCAACACGATCAATCCGCTGCGGCAGGCCGCGTATGCATTTCTGCCCTCGCGCGCGGCGCTCGCCCTGCAGTCAGGAGGCGAGGAGGGGTTGCGTCGCTGGGTGCGGGTGCTGTTCCCGGTGCTGTTGCTGCCCTTGCTGCCACTGGCTGTCATCCTGATCGGTGCGCCGCACTGGGTGTTGACGCTGTTCTTTGGCGAGAGGTACTCCGGCCCGGGCTTGCCGGCACTGCTCGCGATCGCGGCGCTCGCCCAGTTCATCGCCTTTGCGCGCTTCCCGATGGACGTCGCGTTGCTCGCGGCTCGTGCCACCAAGGTGCTGTTCCTCATCAGCCTGTTGCCGGTGCTGCTGCTGCTCGTCGTCGGCGTGCCGTTGATCTCGAACCTGGGCGTCTTCGGCGTCGCGATCTCGAGCCTGGTGATCACCGTATCGCTCTTCGTGGTTACAGCCATGGTCTATCGACGCTGGCTGCGAACGGCGCCGCAGGCGAAGGGAGGCGACTCGTGAGCGCACGCGTTCCCAAGCGCAGCCCGCGCGTTGCCGTATTCGGCGAGTGGAGCGGCACGAATCTGGGCGATCGTGCCATCCACGACGGAGTGCGCCGCTACTTCCGCGAGCAGGGATGGCAGGTGGAATCGTACGAGTTCGGGGCGCTGCTCCCGACGCCGCCCGCGTCGGATCTGCCCGCATCAGCTTTGGCCGCAGGGCCGTCGCGTCCCAAGTGGCATGCACGCTTGCCGCGACCGGTGGCGCGCGGAGTGCGCGCAGTCCGCCAAGGTGTGCGCGCGCGCCACCTGCTGCCGCGCCTGGCATCGGCCGACGCGATCTGCATCGGGGGCGGCGCGTTGCTCACGGATATCAACCTGCAATTTCCGCAGTCGCTCGCGGCGCTCGGCAAGGTCGCACGCAAGCTGGACAAGCCACTCCTGTGTCTGGGCTGCAGCGCGGAAGGAGCGTGGTCGCCCGCCGCGGAACGACTCATCCGCGAATTCGTGGCGCAGGCGCCCTACCTGGCGGTGCGTGATCAGCAAACCGCCGCGCGGCTGGAAGCAGTCGGCGCCGGTCCGGTACCGGTATTCGGAGACTTCGCCTTGCCGCTCGACGAGGGCGCCGCGCAGCGGCGCCGCAGCACGCGCTACCGACTGGCCATCAACGTCGCGCAGGGACTGGGCGTATCACAGGGTGAACAGTTGCGGTACGAGCGCGCGCTCGCGCAACTGGTGACACACATCACGGCGCACTTGCCCGCGAGCGGGCAGACGCTCATCTACACGACTGGCAACGGCCATGATCTGCCGGTCGCCGAACGGCTCCGGCGCCGTCTCGGGGCGCTCGAGTGCGAGATCCAGGCGGGCCGCGAGGTCGCGCAGCTGCGCGAATGGATGGGCCTGAGCGCGGCGGTGATCGCGACGCGCCTGCACGCGGCGATCCTGGCACTGGGCGCGCGCACGCCGGTCGTGGGCCTGTCCCCGACCGACAAGCTCGCCAATTTCTTCGACACGCTCGACATTCCTTCCTGCGCCTTCGGTCCGGAAGATCCACCACCCGCCGTGCTCGAGAAGGTGCTCGATCTCATGACCGGTGTGGCGCAGATCAGCAAGCAGGCGTTGGCGCCGCTGGCGGCGACACGTGGGCAGGTGAGCGCCATCCTCGGCGCACTCGCGCGAGGCGAGCGCCACTCACGGGGAGCGGCGGCGTGAACGTGCTCATGTACCTGAAGCACTTCCCGGCGACGGGCGCGCCGCTCCGGGTGAGCACGAACAAGGCCGTGCATGGTCTTGCCGCCGGACTCGCGGCGAACGGCGCCGACGTGACCGTGCTCTGCGAGGGCCACACCGAAGGCGCCCGCACGACAGAAGCGGGTTATACGATCCGCTGCTTCGCGAGCGAGGCGCCGTACCAGACATTGCGAGTAGCGCCCGGGCTGCGCAAGTTCGTCGAGACAGCCGTGCGCCGTCCGACGCTGGCGGTGCTCAATGGCATCTTCCATCCGAGCGTCTATGCGCTCTCGCGTCAGTTCCGCAAGCACGGCATTCCCTATGTCGTCGCTCCGCACGGTCCATATCATCCGCTGCTGTTCCGCAAGCGGCCGTTCATCAAGTGGCCGTACTGGTATCTGATCGAGCGGCGCCTTCTCAGGCAGGCGCGCGCCATCCAGTTTCTCGACGCGCGCCAGGCGCTCTGGTCGCGCAGGCTCGGCATCGAGAGCGGTGTCGTCGAGACGCCGAACGGCTTCGCCGCCGCCGAACTCATTCCCGAGGCCGAGCTGCAATGGCGCACGCAAGGGCCCGTGCGGCTCGTCTATTGGGGGCGCCTCGATCTGAACATCAAGGGGCTGGACCTCTTGATCCAGGCGTTTGAGCGACTGCGCTGCACGGTCGATGCGCAGCTGGTGCTGCAGGGGCCGGACTGGTTCGGCGACGGTCAGGCGGTAGTCGACTTCGTGCGCAAGTCGAGTGCCGCCGAACACATCGAGATCCGGCCGCCGGTATTCGACCAGCCAGCGGCGCGCGTGCTGGGCGAACACGACATCGTGTGTACGCCCTCGCGCTTCGAGGGATTCGGACTGGCCACGCTCGACGCGATGCTGGCGGCCCGCGTGGCGCTGGTCACGGAGTCCGCGGGCATCACGCCGTACGTGGTCGAGAGCGGCTGCGGCACCGTGGTCACCCCTGACGTCGATGCTATTCACGGCGGCCTGCTTGCATTGATCCACAAACGCGCCGACTGGCGCGTCATGGGATTGCGCGGACGGACCTGCGCAGTGGAGAGCCTGAACTGGAATGCGATTGCGAATCGAACCCTGACCCAATACCGACACTTGTTCACCTGAAAGCCATGGACCACTCAACACTGCTGCAGGACCTGTTTCGGCTGCTCGACGAACGGGCGATCGCCTATTGCGTCGTGGGCGACTGGCGCGATTTGCCGAAACTGATCACCGGCGACGTCGACCTCGTCGTCGAACCCGCCAAGATCGCGGCGACCGTGCGCTGGATTCATGACGTGGCCACACGGGCCGGCGCACGGGTGGTGCAATGCCTCGAGCACGAGCAGGGCAGCCGCTACCTCGTGATTGCCTGGACGCGGCCGGACGGACAGATCGAGACGCTCGCGATCGACGTTTGCGGCGACTACTTCCGCGTGGGCCGGCGCATGCTGCGAGCCCACGAGATTCTCGCCGAGCGCCGGGCAGCGGTCGGAATCGACGGGCGCGGGCTCGGGTTTACCGTGCCGGCGGCATCCGTGGCGTTCATCTACTACCTGGTGAAGCGCATCGACAAGCGCAGCCTCAACGAGCGACAGGGTGAATACCTCACGATGGAATGGCGCGCCAACCCGGAAGGCGCCGTCGAGCAGCTCGACCGCTTCTGGGGTCCCGAGCACGTCGCTCTGCTGGCGCATGCGGCCGCCAATGGCGAGTGGGGCGCAGTACGCGCCGCCTTGCCCCAATTGCGCGCAGCGTTGCGTTGGCGCCTGCCGTATTCGCTGCTGCCCCTGCTGGGCGAGCTGCGCCGGCGCTGGCGCCGCGTGCGTTCGCCAAGCGGTTTGCTCGTCGCAGTACTCGGCGCGGATGGAAGCGGCAAGAGCAGCGTGATCGCGGCGCTTGCGAGTGGCTCGCGACCTGAATTCCGCCGGGCGACGACGCTGCACCTCAGGCCGCGCATCGGAAGCTTCTCGCGAAAGCCACATCGCGCCGTGAGCCGTCCCCACGCAGCGCCGCCGAGAGGGCGTCTTCTGTCGTCGGCCAAGGTGCTGCTCTTCACGCTCGACTATCTCGTCGGATACTGGGTGAAGCTGCGGCCGCGGCTGGTGCGCAGCACGCTGATCCTCTGTGATCGCTATTTCGACGACCTGCTGATCGACCCGCGCCGCTATCGTTATGGCGGCTCTCCGCTGCTGGTGCGCCGTGCGCGCTGGTTCGTGCCGCGGCCCGATCTGTGGCTGGTGCTGGACGCGCCGGTGCACCTTCTGCAGGCGCGCAAGTGCGAGGTGTCGTCAGTCGAGGCTGCACGCCAGCGTGAGGCCTACCTGCAGCTGGCGGCGACACAGAAGCACACCGTCGTGATCGACTCGACGCAACCGCTGGTGACGGTCGTGGAGCAGGCGCGCTGGGCGATCATGGAGCGGCTGTCGCGGCAAACCGCCAGGAGGATGGGGTTCACTGTCCGCGCCGAACAGAATCCCATCACGACGCGCGCACTCCTGTTCTTCTGCCGGCACCGCATCCCGGCGCTGAGCCGCTTCATGCGCGTGCTCTTCAACTGCGACATCTATTGCGAGCTGCCACCCGACCTGCTGGTGCCGCATCCGTACGGCATCGTCATTCACTCGGCCGCACGGCTTGGCGCGCGGGTGACGATCATGCAGCAGGTGACCATAGGTTCGAAGGACCCCGGGGCGAGCGTGGCGCCGGTGCTGAGCGATGACGTATACGTCGGCGCAGGGGCGCGAATCCTCGGCGCCGTGCGCATCGGCGACGGGGCGGTGATCGGCGCCAACGCCGTGGTGACGCGCGATGTACCGGCTCACGTGACGGTGGTCGGCGCGAACCGCATCGTGCGGCGGAGCGCTGCGTGATGCACGCAACCGCGTTCCGCGACGAGGTCATCGAGACCCCGCTCGAACCGGCACGGACCACCGGAAAGCTGGTCTGGTCGGAGTACCTGTTTCTGCTCGCGACCATCGCCGCCGCTGTCGGCGCGGCGAGCATGCCCGAGTGGCCGGTGCGCACGCAGCCAGCGTTCAAGCATCTGCCGCTGTTCCTGGTCTCGCTGCCGTTCATGCTGAGTCTCGCCGGGCGTTCTCTCGATGGTCCCGCCGAGCGCGCCCGCGTCGGCAGTGTCATTGGCGGCTCCTGGCCGTTCCTCGCGCTGGCGCTCTTCATCCTCGGCGGAAGCCTCCTCGTGCGGTACGTCGACGGCGTGCACAGCACGTTCCTCAACGTCGGTCTCTACATGCTCATGGTCGTGGTGGGCGCGATGATCGTGGCGCGCAGTCCCGCACCGGTACGGCTGGTCCAGGCGCACGCGAGTCTGCTGATGGCGGCGGCGCTCGCCATGTCGGCGGTACTGATCTCGCATGGAGGACGGCGCGACGTCTATCACGAGCAGATCTTTCTGGTGATTCCAATGGCGGTGCTCGCCTACCTGACGCTGAAGAAGCCACTGACGCGCGCCATCGGCGTGGCGTACTTCCTCGCGCTCACCGTGTTCTCGGCGAAGAACACCTCGTACATGATCGCGCTGCTGATCGCGGGATACGTGGGCCTGCTCATGGCGGGCCGCAACCTGAGCGGCGCCGCGCCCCTGCGCCGCATTTGCGGCGCTTACTTCAGCGTCATGGTCATGGTCGTGGTCGCGGCCGGGCTCGGCTACCTCATGGTGCACCGGGACCAGTACCTGCCCAGTGGCAATGTCGAATACCGGGCGCATACCTATGCGGCCGCGTGGCACCGCTTCCTGGAGTCGCCGTGGTTCGGAACTGGCTTCCGAGCCGAGAGCGTCGAGAAATTCACGCTCTACTCGATCGGCGTCGCCCGCAACCGCCTGCCGACGCACAGCGACATCCTCGATCTGCTCGCGAACGGCGGTGTGCTCGCAATGGGACTGTGGCTCATCGGCCACGTGCGCATCCTGCGACGTGCCTGGCGCCATGTGCTCGCCACGCGATTCCTGAACCAGCCGTGGGCCGGCGCCGCGCACACCATGATGGCCATCGTGCTGTGCGGGATTCTCACCTACGGATTCAACCCCATCCTGCTGCAGCCCCCGATGGCATACCTCTTGTGGATCTCGCTCGGCATGCTCCTGGGCCTGAGCCTCGCGCCGGCGGTCGTGGAAGTGTCGGCAACGGCAGCGGACAGGGAGGGCCACCGTGTTGAGTGAAGCAGCCTTGAACGCCGGGTACCCGGGCGCGCCGCAGGCGACGTGGCTTCCCGTCACCCGCTGTCCGGCCTGCGCGAGCGGCAACGTTGCGGAGCGCATTCAGCTCGCCGGGCGCGAGTACGTCTTCGGCCGCGAGATGTTCGGCTATCCGGCCGAAGGTATTGCGCTGCTGCGCTGTGGCGATTGCGATCTCGTCTACAAGGCGCTGGTTCCCGACCACGAGTTTCTCTCCGGCGTGTTCACGCGGCAGGCGGGCGAGAAGTGGATGGAGCCCTACGGCTTTGCCTCGGATGCCCAGCAGCTCATCGGGCTCACGGGAAACCGCGACTTCGATGTTCTCGATATCGGTGCCGGAAGCGGAACATTGCTCAATGCCTGCCGCGAACGCGGCATCAACGGCCGCCGCTCCGCCCTCGATGTCATCCCTCACCCGGGCGTGTTTGGCCACATCAGCGGCGAGTTCATCCGCGGGTTCCTGGATGACGAGCGGCTCGGCTGGAGTGGACAGCCATACGACGTCGTCACCCTGTTCGACGTGCTCGAGCATCTCTATCGGCCGCAGGTGGCCTTCCGCAACCTGCGTCACCTCGTGCGGCGCGACGGCGTCATCGTGATCGAAACCGGGAATGTGGCGAGCTACTGGCCGCGACGCTTTGGGCTCGGCCAGTGGTGGTACGCGCGCCTTTTCGAGCACCACCTGTTCTGGTGCCGCAAGTCCATGGAGCGGATCGCCGCGGCCCACGGGCTGCGCATCAGCTCGTGGCGCGAGTGCCGGCACAAGCTGCGGCGCGGCCTGCACGCACTGAGCGTCACCCGCGACCTCGTGAAGGTCGGCTGCTATCGGGTGTCGCCCACGCTCTACGGACAGCTGGCCGCGCGCCTCGGCAAGGTCGGCGCGCAACCCTGGAGCCCGGTAGCGCGCGATCACGTGCGTGTCGTCCTGCGGGTGCAGGAGGGGATGGCGGCATGAGCCTGCCGCGCATCTCGCTCGTCACGTGCTCCTTCGAGCAGGCGCGCTTCCTCGAAGTGACGCTGCGCTCGGTGCTGCAACAGGGCTACCCGGCGCTCGAATACCTGGTGATCGACGGCGGCTCGCGCGACGGCAGCGTCGACATCATCCGCCGCTACGAAGCAGCGCTCGCGTACTGGACCTCGGAGCCCGACGACGGGCAGACCGCTGCGCTCATCAAGGGCTTCACGCGTGCGAACGGCGAAATCATGGGCTGGTTGTGCTCGGACGACCTCATGCTGCCGGGTTCCCTGCGTGCCGTCGGCGAGTTCTTCGAGGCGCATCCGGACATCGCCGCCGTCTACGGCGATGCGCTCTGGATCGACGAACAGGGTCGACTCCTGCGGCCCAAGAAGGAGATCGCATTCAACCGCTTCGTGTTCCGTTATGCACACAACTACATCCCGCAGCCGTCGATGTTCTGGCGACGCAGGCTCTACGCCGCAGTGGGCGGTCTCGATCCGCGCTTCGACGTGGCGATGGATGGTGACCTGTGGGATCGTTTCGCGACGCATGCGCGCATCGAGCACCTGCCGCGCTTCCTGTCGTGCATGCGCTACTACGCGAGCCAGAAGACGCGCTCGCTGCGTTCCCGGGCGCGCTCGGAAGATGCGGAGGTGCGCCATCGCGCCGCTCCCTCGCTCGCTCACCGGCTCACCTACCCGATGAAACACCTGGCGGCGCGCACGCTGCGCTGCGCGCTCAAGGTCGCGGCGGGAAGCTACGGCGCGAGCGTTCCAGAGGAGCATCTCGTCTGGCTCGACCAGCATGCCACGGTGGCTCAATGAGCGACGCGCTCGAAGAGTCCTGGCGCAGGCTCAGCGAGAGTCTGAACGCGCCCGAGCGGGCTGGCGGCGCGGAAAGTGGCGCCTCGCCCTACGTCTGGCGCGCGCTCTTCAGTCAGTCCGCCCGGCCGCTCCTGGTGCCGGCATCGCACAAGGCGGCCCAGGAATCGAGCCTGCGATTCTTCATCCCCAAGCCGCGTAACCGGCTGTTGGCCCGGATGCTGCTGCGTACGGAGCCGCTGGCGCGCCGGCTGGGCGCACTGCCGGAGGTGAGCATGACCGAGCCCGGGCCGGGCACGCTCCTGCAGCGGATCAAGACCAATTCCGCCACCGAGGTCGCGTTTCATATCGGCACTCCCGGCCCGTACCAGAAGGCCACCCTGCTGCTGATGTCGTCGAGCGGCGAGCCCCTGACGCTCGCCAAGCTCGCGCTCAACGAAGACGCGAATCCCATGGTGGACGCAGAGGCGTACTGGCTCGAGGAGCTTGCGCGCCACGGTGAGATCGCCGCGCATGTGCCGCGGCTCCTGCAGCACGGCCGGGCGAGAAATGGCCGTGACTACGTGCTGGTCAGCATCGTTCCCGGCCGCGAGACCGGATCCGAGATCACGGCGGCGCATCGCGCGTTCCTGGCGACGCTGGCCGAGGCACGCCTCAGCGTACGCCCGTATTCGGCCTCCTCGACTGCGCGGTTCCTCGATGTGGCCATGGATCGGCTGAATGGCAAGATCGGCTTTGGCCCGCGCGTTCTGCTCAGCAGCGCGATCCGTGATTGCGGGCACCGTCTGCGAACCTGGTACGGCCCGTGCGTGGTGGCGCACGGAGACTTCGCGTCCTGGAACATCCGCAGGTCGACCCATGGGATCTCGGTGTTCGACTGGGAATACGCGAGCGACGACGCAATCGCACTCCAGGACATCATGCACTTCTGCCTGGCCCCGCGCGCCGTGACGGAGGGCGAGATCGGGGCCGCGGATCTGCAGAACGCGTTGCATCAGGCGGAAGTCCTGGCACGCAGTGCGCACCCGGGCTTTGCGTGGAGCCGCGAGGTCGTGGCGCTGCAGGGCCTGGCCTATCTCCTGCACACGGTGCTCTTCTATTCCCTGTCGCGCGATTCGTTGCCCGACTGGCACCCGCTGGTGCAGGCCTACCTCGAGCTCATTCGCAGTCGCGGCCAATGGGCGGGCTCGCGGAGCACGCCCTGATGAGGACCGAGCCGCTGCGCGTGCTGCTTTCGGCGTACGCCTGTGAACCCGCGCGCGGCTCCGAGCCGGGCATCGGCTGGAACTGGGCGCTGCACCTCGCGCAGGCCGGGCACGAAGTCTGCGTGCTGACGCGCGCGAACAATCGTCCGGCGATCGAGAATGCGCTGCGCCGCGAGCCGGTGCGCCGCTTGCGTTTTGCCTACTACGATCTGCCCGGCTGGGCGCGCTGGTGGAAGCGCGGCGGACACGGCGTGCACCTCTACTACCTGTTGTGGCAGTGGGGGGCATTTCGCGTCGCGCGCCGCCTGCATCGATCGCGTCCGTTCGATGTCGTGCACCACATCACCTTCGGGGTGTTTCGCCAGCCGTCTTTCATGGCATATCTCGGGCCGCCATTCGTGTTCGGACCCGTGGGCGGAGGCGAGAGCGCGCCGCTCAGGCTCTGGAGCGGCACGCCGTGGCGTGCACGTCTCAGTGAGCGGGTGCGCGACCTCGCCAATCGTCTCGTGCAGCACGACCCGATCATGCGCGGCGTGTTCACGCGGACGAGCGTCATCCTCTGCAAGACGCGCGCGACCTTCGAGAGCATCCCGGTGAGCTACCAGACCCGTTGCCGGTTGCTCCTGGAAGTCGGCATGGATCGGCCCGTCGGCCACGCGGTTGCGCCGTTGCAGAGCGGTCGTGATGGGCTGCGCGTGCTGTACGTCGGGCGCCTGCTGCATTGGAAAGGATTGCATCTCGCGCTGCGCGCTTTTGCACGCCTGCTCGGGACCGACCCTGAGGCGACCTTCACCATCGTGGGCAAGGGGCCAGCGTACGCCTCACTGCGGACGCTCGCACGGGAGCTCGAGATCGCCCACGCCATTCGCTGGTTGCCGTGGCTGGAGCGCGAGCGGGTGCTCGAGCTGTACGCCGATCACGACGTGTTCCTGTTCCCCAGCCTGCACGATTCGAGCGGCAACGCGGTGCTCGAAGCGCTCTCGCGCGGCGTGCCCGTGATCTGCCTCGACAACGGCGGGCCGGCGGCAATCATCGATGACAGCTGCGGGCTCACC
>DATBIF010000089.1:0-5620 GCA_036557045.1 Steroidobacteraceae bacterium | reverse complement strand
GGTTGAGTCCATCATCCTGCCGGCGGCGCGAGATCACGCGAAAGCGCCGCTCACCCACGTTCACGAGACCCAGCAGCCCGTCAGAAAGTGCATGGAAGTCCACGATGCGCGCGAGTGTGCCGACCGACTCGAACTCCGCAGGCCCGACCTCGTTCCCGGAGCGGATGAGCACCACACCGAAGCCGCGCTGCTCGCGCAAGCAGCGGCGCACCATGTCGATATACCTGGGCTCGAAGATGCGAAGCGGCAGTGGACCGCCCGGGAACAGCACGGTGTTCAGTGGGAACAGTGCGATTTCTTCAATGGGTTTGTCAGGCGTCGCCGCGCTCACGGCGCGATCTCCGTTTCAGCCTTCGGCAGGCTCCTCACCCCAGCGCTTGATGAGCGAGTGCTCGACACCGACATGATCGAGTACACGCGCCACCACGAAATCCACCAGCTCGCCGACCGACTGCGGACGATGGTAGAAGCCCGGATTGGCGGGCAGCACGATCGCGCCCGCGCGCGCGAGACGCGCCAGGTTTTCGAGATGGATGATCGAGAGCGGCGTCTCGCGCGGTACCAGGACCAGCGTGCGGCGCTCCTTGAGCGCCACATCGGCCGCGCGCTCGATGAGGTTGCGGCTGCTCCCCTGCGCGATGCCGGCAGCGGTCGCCATGCTGCAAGGGCAGACCACCATCGCTGCGGGAGGATTCGAGCCGCTCGCGAGCGGCGCCGTCCATTCCTCGGGACCGAACACCCGCAGCTGGCCCGGCCGGGCGCCGTGCAACTCGCTCAGGTGGCGTTCGATCTCCTGCGGCCGGCCCGGAAGCTTCTCATCGGTTTCCATGCCGAGGACCATCTGCGCAGGTTTCGACAGGACCAGTTGCACGTCGCGCCCCGCGCCGAGCAGACATTGCACCAGCCGCAGGCCGTACTGCGCACCGGAGGCGCCGGTCATCGCCAGGGCAATCGGACCGTGACCGCTAGCGAGGCGCTGCACAGGTTTCATGGGCGCGACTCTCGCTCACGCGCGTCCCGCTCCGTCATTGCGCCGTGCCGTGCGCAGCGCCTCGAGGAGCCGGCCGTGCACGCCGCCAAATCCGCCGTTGCTCATGATCAGCACGTGATCGCCGCTGCGCAATCGCGTGCTGAGTCCCGCGAGGAGCTCATCGACACTGGGTGCGACGTGCGCACGATTGCCGAGCCCGGCCACGGTTCCCGCCACGTCCCAACCGACCTCGGGCGGCGCGTGCAGCCAGATTTCATCCGCGCCGGCGAGCGACGGCCCGAGCGTCTCGCGGTGAATGCCCATGCGCATGGTGTTCGAGCGCGGCTCGAGCACTGCGATGATGCGAGCACGTCCCACGCGCCGGCGCAGCCCGTCGATCGTCAGCGCGATGGCCGTCGGATGGTGTGCAAAGTCGTCGTAGACCGTGATGCCGCTCACCTCGCCGCGCACTTCGAGCCGGCGACGCACGCCGGCAAAACGGCCCAGCGACTTGATCGCTTGTGCGGGCGTCACTCCCGCATGGCGCGCGGCCGCGATGGCGCCGAGCGCGTTCTCGACGTTGTGTGCGCCGATCAGCGACCACTGCACCGCGCCGAGGGACTTGCCCTCCTCGAGCACTTCGAAGCGTGAATAGTCACCGTCGGGCGCCACCCGCACGCTCCACCTGGCATCCGCACAGGTGTCGCGTGCGAAGCCTTCGCGCGGCGTCCAACAGCCCATTTCGAGCATCTGTCGCACGTTGCGGTCCGCGGCGTTCCACACGATGCGCCCCGCGCCGGGGACGATACGCACCAGCTGATGAAACTGGCGCTGGATCGCCGCGACGTCGGGAAAAATGTCGGCGTGGTCGTGCTCCATGTTGCCGATCACGAGTGTCCGTGGGCGCAAGTGCACGAACTTGGAGCGCTTGTCGAAGAATGCCGTGTCGTATTCGTCGGCCTCGATCACGAAGAAGGGTCCGTCGCCAGGGCGCGCGGTCGCATCGAAGTTGGCGGGCACGCCGCCGATGAGGAATCCAGGCTGCAGGCCCGCGTCCTCGAGAATCCACGCGAGGAGACTGGAAGTCGTGGTCTTGCCATGCGTGCCAGTCACCGCCAGCACCCAGCGATCATGCAGTACGTGCTCGGCGAGCCATTGGGGGCCGGAAGTGAATGGCAGCCCTCGGTTCAGCAGCTCTTCGATCACCGGCATGCCGCGCGTCATCACGTTGCCGACCACCACCACGTCGGGTGCCGGCTCGAGCTGGCCGCTTTCGTATCCTTCGATGAGCTCGATCCCGAGGGCCTTGAGCTGTGTGCTCATCGGCGGATAGACGCTGCGATCCGATCCGGTCACACGATGGCCACGCGCCCGCGCGAGAGCGGCGATGCCGCCCATGAACGTGCCGCAGATGCCGAGAATGTGAACGTGCATCGAGTTGCGCTTCCAAGGTATCGCCGCGCTACTGATAATGCGCCATCAGCAGCCGCAAGCCGCGGCGCGATTGTACACGGACGCGTCAACGCCCATGCCCGCAGCCTCGTTCGTCAGCGACTCCACCGCCCTGGAAAGGCTCACCGAGCAACTGCATGCAGCGTCGGCTTTCGCGCTCGACACCGAGTTCATGCGTGAGCGGACCTACTACCCGCAGCTCTGCCTGGTCCAGCTGGCGGGTCCGGACCTCGTCGCCTGCATCGACCCGCTCGCGATCGAGGACCTCGAGCCGCTCGACGCGCTGCTCGGGCAGAGCGCAGCGATCAAGGTCGTGCACGCTGTGCGCCAGGATCTCGAAGCCCTGCTGACGCGCATCACGACTCCCCCGACCCGCCTCTTCGACACGCAGGTCGCGGCGGCGCTCATCGGGCTGTCACCGCAGGTTGGCTATGGCGATCTGGTGCAGCGGTTCTGCGGTGTCGCGCTCGACAAGACCCACGCGCGCACCGACTGGGCAGCGCGACCGCTGGCGCCTGCGCAGTTGCGCTACGCCTCTGATGATGTGCGCTACCTCCTGCCGCTGCGCGATGCCCTCATCGGCGAGCTCGAGCGCCACGGCCGGGTCGCGTGGTTCGAGGCGGAGATGCTGCGGCATGCATCGGCGGGCACGCGCCGCATCGATCCTGATGAGGCCTGGCAGCGGCTCAAGGGACTCGACGGCCTCGATGCACGCCGGCGCGAAACGGCGAAGCGGCTTGCGCGTTGGCGCGAGGAACGCGCGATCTCGCGCAACCGGCCACGCGGCTGGATTCTTTCTGACGATGCCCTGTACGAGATCGTGCGTCAGCTTCCGGAAGACCGGGCAGCGCTCGAGCGCGTCGCCGCCGCGCCGCGGGGTCTCATCGAGAAGAGCGGCGATGCACTCTTATCCATCGTGAAGTCGACCGCGCAACTGGATGCGACGCCCCGTGTGCGGCCGGGCGAGCGTCCCGACCCGGAGCAGCAGAAGCGACTGAAACACCTCGCCGCGACGGTGCGGCGGGTGGCCGAGCATCTCGATCTGAGTCCGGAGCTGCTCGCGACCCGTCGCGATCTGCAACAGCTCCTCACGGGAAACCGGGACATCGAGCCGCTGCGCGGCTGGCGCCGCGAGGTGATCGGCGAGGTCCTGCTGAAGGCTCTCTGAGCGCTCCGGCGCAAGGAAAGATCAGCGTCTGGAGCTGCTGCGCCGCTTCGGCCCGCGCTTCGCGGCGCGCGCCGCTTTTCGAGTGGCGCGCCGGCTGGAAGCGCGCGCCGGCGCCTTCTTCTTTGCGCTCTTCGCGCGACGCACGACGCGCTTGCGGCCCCGTGCCGCGACGCGCCGCGTAACGCTTCGCCGTGCCGCTGCCTTCTTTGCCGTGGCCGGCGCCGCGATATCGCTTAGCGTCTGCTGCAGCCGCTGGAACACATTGTCGATCTCGCCATCGGCCGCGACCGTGCGCAACAGTTCGCAGGACCGGTAGTGTTCGATGAGCGGCCGGGTCTGGGCCGCATAGACATCGAGCCGATGCCGGATGGTCTCTTCGTTGTCGTCGGGCCTCTGTACCAGTTCGTGCGCGTGCCCACCGTCTTCGCACGGAGTGCCGGCGTCGGGTGGCGAGGTGTAGATGTTGAACAGGCGCCCACAGCGCGCACAACTGCGCCGCCCCGTCAGGCGCCGCATCAGCACTGCATGATCGATGTCCATCAGCACGACCGCCTCGATCGGCTGACGAATCTGCGCAAGCATCTGGCTCAGGGCCTGCGCCTGCACGAGATTGCGCGGGAAGCCGTCGAGAATGAATCCTGCCCTCGCGTCCGGCCGCTTGAGGCGCTCGCGGATCAGGGCCAGCACGATGTCGTCGGACACCAGTTCGCCCGCGTCCATCGCGGCCTTGGCCTTGATGCCGAGCGGCGTTCCCCGCGCCACGGCATCGCGCAGCAGGTCGCCCGAGGACACCTGCGGCACACCGTATCTCTGCGCCAGCCGCTGCGCTTGCGTGCCCTTACCGGAACCCGGCGCGCCGATCAGGATAATTCTCATTCCGAAGCCTGCTCCCCTGTCGATCGCGCGTCCGATCTCGACTACCGGCGCGCGAAAGGCCGGTAACGTACCGATTGACTCCGGAGCCGTCAAACCGGTACCAGGTACCGTTGCATAACTAGTTGCATAAGTCCGACCTGGCGATCGAGTTATGCAAATGCTTATGCAACCGTACCTGGTACCTGTTGTATTCTTTCGCCCTCTTTTCTCACAAGCTTTTCACGAGCGAGCCGATGCCAGCCAAGAAGAAATCCGCCCGCGCCGGGCAGGCCAGACCTCGCAACGCGTTCTACGCCCAGTCGGGCGGTGTGTCCGCGGTCATCAACGCCTCGGCGTGCGGCGTGATCGAAGCGGCCCGCAAGGCGCGCGGCAAGATCGGGAAACTTTACGCCGGACGTGACGGCATCGTGGGAGCGTTGACTGAAGACCTGATCGACGTCAGCAAGGAGAGCACTGCGACCATCGCAGCCCTCAAGCACACTCCGGGCGGAGCGTTCGGCTCCGCGCGTTACAAGCTCAAGGGCCTCGACAAGAACAAGGCTGAATACGAGCGCCTCATCGAAGTCTTCCGCGCGCATGACATCGGTTATTTCTTCTACAACGGCGGCAACGACTCGATGGACACCGCGCTCAAGGTGTCGCAGCTCGGCGAGTCGCTCGGCTTCCCCATCACCTGCGTCGGGGTGCCCAAGACAGTCGACAACGATCTGCCGCATACCGATTGCTGCCCGGGCTTCGGCTCGGTGGCCAAGTACGTCGCGGTCTCCACCCGCGAGGCAGCGCTCGATGTGGCGTCGATGGCGCGCACCTCGACGCGCGTTTTCGTGCTGGAGGTGATGGGCAGGCACGCCGGCTGGATCGCCGCCTCGGGCGGACTCGCAGGCCGCAGCGCCGATGCGGCACCGCACATCATCCTTTTCCCCGAGGTGCCCTTCGAGCAGCAACGTTTCCTCGAGCGCGTGCGCGCCTCGGTGGAAACTCATGGCTACTGCGTGATCGTGGTCTCCGAGGGAGCTGCGTATGCGGATGGCAAGTTCCTCGCAGAGGCCGGCACGCGCGATGCCTTCGGCCACACGCAACTCGGGGGCGTCGGACCGGTCGTCGCCAACATGGTGCGCGAGGCGCACGGCTACAAATATCACTGGGCAGTCACG
>DATBIF010000088.1:0-2419 GCA_036557045.1 Steroidobacteraceae bacterium | reverse complement strand
ACCGAGGTCGGCACGTTGATCACGGCGCTCGGCTGCGGCATCGGCCGCGACGAGTTCGACGTGGCGAACTTGCGCTATCACCGCATCATCATCATGACCGACGCGGACGTCGACGGCTCGCACATCCGCACGCTGCTCCTGACGTTCTTCTATCGGCAGATGCCGGAGCTCATCGAGCGCAGCCACATCTACATCGCACAGCCGCCGCTCTACAAGGTGCGCAAGGGCAAGCAGGAGCACTACGTCAAGGACGATTCGGAGCTCAATGCGCTGCTCCTGAACTCCGCGCTCGATACCGCCGCGTTGCACGTCAACGCGGCAGCGCCGCCCCTGTCGGGCGCGGGCCTCGAGTCGCTCGCGCGTCGCTACGAGGAAGTGCAGGCGATCATCAAACGCTGGTCGCGGCGCTATGACGAGCGCGTGCTGGAACAGATGGTTTACCTGCCGGAGCTCACCGCCGCGGCGTTCGATGACGTCGAGCTGCTGAGCGCTTGGTGCCGCCAGCTCGACCGGCGCTTGAATGCGCTCGACGATGCGACTCGCACTTTCCGCGTGGCGCTGCATTCCACGAGCGATGGCGCCACGCAGCGCATCGACGTGCAGCGCACGGAACACGGCGTGAGTACCACCAAGCACATTCAGCGCGAGTTCTTCGACTCCGCAGAATATCGGCGCATCGCAGAGCTCGGTCGTACGCTCGCCGACCTCATCGGTGAAGGCGCCTATGTGACCAAGGGTGATGAGCGCCACGAAGTCGCGAGTTTCAAGGATGCAATGCAGTGGTTGCTGGGGCAGGCCAAGAAAGGCCAGACCATCCAGCGCTATAAAGGCCTCGGCGAGATGAACCCGGAACAGCTCTGGGATACGACCATCAACCCCGAGTCGCGTCGGCTGATGCTCGTGAAGATCGAAGACGCGGTCGCAGCGGATGACATCTTCACGACGCTGATGGGCGACCAGGTCGAGCCGCGCCGCGAGTTCATCGAAAAGAACGCGCTCGCGGTCGCCAACCTGGATATCTGACCTTCAGACCTCGCCGGTGGAGCGGCACCGCCACACCGGCGCACGCCCGATGCGGCCCCTTCAACGCGCCTGCAGCCGCGCGACGGTGCTTTCGATCCAGGTTTGAATACGCTCGTTCAACTCGCGCGGCTCGAGGCCGCGGGGATCGATCGGTGGTCCGATCACCACGCGAATCGTGCCCGGCTTTTTCCGCAATCCGCGGCGCGGCCAATACGATCCTGCATCGTGCGCGACCGGGATGACGAGCCGCCCGGTCTGGGTCGCGAGCAATGCGCCGCTGACGCCATACTTGCGCGTCCGGCCTGCAGGCATGCGTGTGCCTTCGGGAAAGATCAGGATCCACATGCCGCTCGCGAGCCGCCGCCTGCCTTCCTCGACGACCTGGTTCACGGCGACGTGACCGCTGCCCCGGTCGATGGCAATCGGGCGCATGGCGCGAATCGCCCAACCCACGATCGGGATCCACAGCAGCTCGTGCTTCAGCACCCATGCCTGCGGCGGAAACACCAGCATCTGCGCTATCGTTTCCCAGGAGGAGGAGTGCTTCCACATCGAGATGTGGTTGTCGGCGGGAATGTTCTCGCGACCCTCCACCGCGTAGTCGAGGCCGCATGCGTGTTTCAGGAGCCAGAGCACGCTGCTCGCCCAGGCGCGCGCCACGACATAGCGCGCGCGATAAGGAAAAACTGCGGCGAGCACCACGCCGATCGAGAAGACGAAGGTCGACACGAACAGGTAGAACGTGAAGACCAGCGAACCGAGCAGTTGCATGTCAGCCTGGCAGGCGTGACAGGTCGGCGGTGTGCAGGAACAGGTTGCGAAGCTGCGAGAGCAGGGTGAGGCGGTTGTTGCGCAGCTCGGCATCGTTGTCCATGACCATCACCGAGTCGAAGAAGGCATCGACCGGCTCGCGCAACTGTGCCAGCTGCCGCAGCGCCTCGGTGTAGTTGCGCTGCTCCAGCAGGGGCTCGACCTGCGGCCGCAGCCGCTCGAGCTCTCCGTGCAGACGTTGTTCGGCCGGAGCGCGTAGCAGCCCGGTGTTCACTGCGGGAGCCTGAGGCAGCTGTGCCTTGCGCAGGATATTGGCAATGCGCTTGTTGGCGGCCGCGAGGCTGGCGGCGGCGTCGAGCTTCAGGAATCGTTCCACCGCACGCAGCCTGGCATCGAAGTCGAGTGGCGACGCCGGGCGGTTGCTCAGCACGGAATCGAACATCTCGGTGCTGATGTCGAGTCCGGCGGCGTTCTCCAGGTAATAGGCGCGCAGGCGTTCCATCGTGTAGTCGTAGACCTGCTCGCGCACTTCGTCCTTCACCACCCCGACGCCGGCCGAATGTGCGCCGACGAGGTCCGCAGCCTTCGCGATGAGCTCACGCAGATCGAGCTCGAGCTGCTTCTC
>DATBIF010000087.1:0-3038 GCA_036557045.1 Steroidobacteraceae bacterium | reverse complement strand
CGCTCGCACCCGGGCGTGCCGGTCGTGTCGTGGAAAGCGCGCACAACGCCGCCGGACATTCTGAAGCGCTGGCGGTCGTTGCGCTGGCGGAAGAACCGGCGGGTTCAGCGCCAGCCGCAATGTCGACCATCTCGCTGCCCTTGCCTTACGACATTCCTGGCGCGGATCGCGCGACCATGAATCCCTAAAGATCGACCGTTTCCACCTGTGCGAGGTCGATCCGCTCGCCGAGAAAGATCCCACCCACGCGCGCGAAGCGCTGCGGTCCGTCCGTCGCCAGCAATTGCGTCGTGCCCGTGCCGGAGGCACGGTCGATCCTGGCGCTCTCGAGCATCCCGCGCACTGCGGCGGCCGTCGTCGCCGCCGAATCCACGATCGCAATAGAGGGACCGAGCACCGCGCTGAACACCGGGCGCAGGACCGGAAAGTGCGTGCACCCGAGGAGCAGGCAGTCCGGGTGCTCCTCGGCCGGCGCACGGAAGATCGGTTCCAGGTAGCGCTGCACGATCCCGGTCACCAGCGGGCCGTCGATCCAGCCTTCTTCGGTGAGGGCCACGAAGAGCTGGCACGCCTGCGCAATGACACGCGCCGTGGGTCGTCGCGCGTGGATCGCCGCCTGGTACGCACCTCCCTGTACGGTCCCTTCGGTCGCGAGCACCGCGATGCGACCGCTCACCGACGCTGCGCAGGCCGCATCAGCGCCGGGCTCGAGCACGCCAACGACCGGCAGCGGTGCATAACGCTCGCGCAGCGCGTTCAATGCGACCGCGGATGCGGTGTTGCACGCGATGACCAGGCACTTGATGTCGCGCTCGACCAGCGCGTCGCTCGCGTGGATGGAATAGCGCACCACTGATTCGCGACTCTTCGTGCCATAGGGGAGGCGCGCGGTATCGCCGAGATAGACGAAGTGCTCGCGCGGCAGCTGCGCGCGCAGCGCGTGCAGGACCGTCAGGCCCCCGATCCCGGAGTCGAACACGCCGATGGGTTGATCCGCGGGCACGCCGCTCTTATTCCGGCCTCAGGTGCGGGAACAGCAGTACGTCGCGAATCGAGGGACGATCGGTGAAGAACATCACCAGCCGATCGATGCCGACACCGAGTCCCGCAGCGGGCGGCATCCCATACTCGAGCGCGCGGATATAGTCCGCGTCGAAGAACATCGCCTCCTCGTCGCCCGCGGCCTTGCGCTCGGCCTGCGCGCGGAAGCGCGCCGCCTGGTCCTCAGGGTCATTGAGCTCCGAGAACCCGTTGGCGAGCTCACGGCCCGCCACGAACAGCTCGAAGCGATCCGTCACGAACGGATCCTGGTCGTTGGTGCGCGAGAGTGGCGACACCTCGGTCGGGTAGGCGTACACGAAAGTCGGATCGAGCAGCTTGTCCTCCACCGTTTTCTCGAAGAGCTCCATCTGGAGCTTCCCGGCGCCGTCGGTCTTCCGGTACGGGACCCCGAGCTTGTCCAGGACGCGATGCAGGTAGTGCTCTTCTCGCAGGGACATCGGATCGAGGTCCGGGTTGTGCTCGAGCAGCGCCTGCTCGAGTGTCAGGCGCCGGAACGGTGCATTGATGTCGTAGTCGCGTCCCTGGTACTGGATGTGGCGGGTGCCCTTGATCGCATCCGCCAGGCCACGAAACGCCTTCTCGACCCAGTCCATCACGTCGCGATAGTCCCCGAACGCCCAGTAGAGCTCGAGCATCGTGAACTCTGGATTGTGCTGAGTGGAAAGCCCTTCGTTGCGGAAGTTGCGATTGATCTCGTACACGCGCTCGAAGCCGCCCACCACCAGGCGCTTGAGGTAGAGCTCCGGCGCAATCCGCAGGTACATGCGCATGTCGAGGGCGTTGTGATGCGTGACGAACGGACGCGCCACCGCGCCGCCCGGAATCGCCTGCAGCATCGGGGTTTCGACCTCGAGGAAATCGAGCGCGTCGAGGAAATCGCGCAGGTAGCGCACGATGCGCGTGCGCGTCCGGAACACCTCGCGGCTTTCCTCGCTCATCGTCAGGTCGACGTAGCGCCGCCGGTAACGCAGCTCGGTGTCCGCGATCCCGTGCCACTTGTCAGGTAGCGGGCGCAGCGACTTCACCAGGAGGCGCAGCTTGTTCACCTTGACCGACAGCTCGCCGGTCCGCGTGCGAAAGAGCGTTCCCTGCGCGCCGACGATGTCGCCGATGTCCCAGGTCTTGAATGCCTCATAGACATCGCCGAGGGCGTCCTGCTGCAGGAACAGCTGGATCTCGCCGGTACGATCCTGCAGCTGAGCAAAGCTCGCCTTGCCCATCACGCGCCGAAGCATCATCCGTCCGCCCACGCTCACGGCATGCGGATTCTGTTCCAGCCACTCGGCGCTCTTCTGATCGAAGGCGGTATGCAGCTGACCCGCCAGCACGTCGCGACGGAAGTCGTTCGGGTACGCCATACCCTGCTGACGCAGCTGCTGCAGCTTGGTGCGGCGCTCGGCGATCAGTTTGTTTTCGTCGTCGTTCGGGGGATTCATAACACCCATTCTAGCTTCAGAGTCCCTGCTTCAGGCTGGCGATGAGAAACGGATCGAGAGCGCCGTCCAGTACCGCCTGCGTATTGCCGATCTCGACACCCGTGCGCAGATCCTTGATGCGCGACTGGTCGAGCACATAGGAGCGGATCTGGTTGCCCCAGCTCACGTCCGACTTCGACTCCTCGAGCACACGGGCGGCAGCGTTGCGCTTGTTGACTTCGAGCTCGTAGAGCTTGGCCTTGAGCATCTTCATCGCCATCGAGCGGTTCTTGTGCTGGCTGCGCTCGTTCTGGCAGGCCACGACGATGCCCGTCGGCGCGTGCGTGATGCGTACCGCCGACTCGGTCTTGTTGACGTGCTGGCCGCCGGCACCGCTGGAGCGATAGACATCGACCCGCAGGTCTGCCGGGTTGATCTCGATGTTGATGTCCTCGTCGACTTCCGGGGAGACGAACACCGAAGCGAAGGAGGTGTGGCGTCGATTGCCGGAATCAAAGGGCGACTTGCGCACCAGTCGGTGCACGCCGGTCTCGGTTCGCA
>DATBIF010000086.1:0-3718 GCA_036557045.1 Steroidobacteraceae bacterium | reverse complement strand
GCCCGCAGCTATATCCTGATCACGCCCGACGGCGAGCGCACCATGCAGACCTACCTCGGCGCCTGCACCACGCTCGCGCCCGAGCACATCACGCCTCAGACCTTCGGCCAGCCGGAGATCGCGCTCCTCGAGGGCTACGTGTGGGACTTGCCGAAGGGACCGGCGGCGCTAGCCAAGGCGCTCGAGCTCGGGCAACGCGCGGGCACGATCATGGCCTTTTCACTCTCCGATGCGGAATGCGTCAAACGACATCGTCCGGGATTCACGGCGGCCATCGGCAAGGAAGTGAAGCTGGTGTTCGCGAACGAGACCGAGGTGATGAGCCTCTTTGAAGTGACGAGCTTCGAGGCAGCGGTGCAACGGGCTGCGAAGGTGGACGCACTCTTCGTCATCACGCGCTCCGAGAAGGGTTCGGTGGTCGTCTCCGGACGAGAACGGGTCGTGCAGGAGGCGTACCCGGTCGCGAAGGTGGTCGATGCGACGGGAGCGGGCGATGCCTATACCGCGGCGTTCCTGTACGCGAAGACCAGCGGACGATCACTCAAGGATTGCGCGGACCTCGGTTCGCGCGCGGCCACTGCGGTGATTCAGCAGGTGGGCGCGCGGCTCGAAAAAGACGCGCTCTACCGCATCTCCTGAGCGCGTCGCTCTAGGCGTCGGCGCGGGCGAACACCTCGTTGAGATCGAGCGGACCCTCGGCCGTGGACAGGTCGAGGCGGTTCTCGATCTCGGTGAGATGCTGCGTCATGGCATCTGCCGCGCGGGCGCCATCGCCGGCATCGATCAACGCGATGAGCTCCGAATGATCGTGCGTGCGGCACGCGGGTCTGCCCGGAGCCTCGTACAGCGCGATGATGATCGAGGTGCGTGAGACGAGGTTCGAGATCAGGTTCGCGAGCACTGGATTGCCCGCGAACTCGGCAAGCTGGACGTGAAAGTCCCCCGTGAGGCGCACGAGGCTGCGCGATTGCGCTCCCTTCTCGCGCTCCACGAGCTCCTTGAGCTGCTGGATCTGCCTGCGTGTGTGCGTGCCCGCGAGCGTGCGAATCAGCTCGCGCTCGATGAGACGCCGCGCGTCGAACACGAAGTGGGTTTCCTCGGGCGTGGGACTCGCGACCACCGCGCCGCGATTGGGCCGCAGTTCCACGACGCCCTGCTGTGAAAGGCGAAACAGTGCCTTGCGAATCACCGTGCGGCTGACCCCGAAGAAGAGGCTGAAGGCGGATTCCGTCAGCTTGACGCCAGGAGGCAGACGATGGTCCATCACCGCGTCGTAGATCGCCTGGTGCACACTCTCCTCGGTCGCACCCTTGCGCACCCGGTGCGCAGGCTTGTCGATGAGCGCCACCCTGGGAGCGACTTTCGATTTCAACAGGCGCTTCGGCATGACAGGAACGAGGCCAGCGGCGAGGGTGCGTACAATAGCAACGCACGCTGCTCCAGACAAAACCAGCACCATTTTGTACACCGGCTGACCCGCAATCTGTGTCCATGAGTACCGCGATCCCGGCGGAATTCGAACCTTACGCCGCTTCGTTTGCGGCCGATCCGTATCCCGTGTACGCGCGACTGCGCGAACACACGCCGATCTTTCACGCGACACAACTCGGAATGACGCTGTTTACGCGCTACGAGCACGTGCGGGCTCTGCTCCTGGACGGCCGGCTGGGGCGCACACTCGACCACTTGAAGACGCCCGGGGAGATTGCAAGGCAGCGCAGTAGCGCCGACTGGACGCGGCTCCCCAACTACAGCCGCTACGTGCGGGTCAATCTGCTCGAGACCGAAGGCGCCGATCACACACGCGTGCGGCGGCTGGTCTCTGCGGCACTCACGCCGAGGCGGATCCGCGAGCTGCGCGGGCGGATCCAGGGGCTCGTCGACGACATGCTGGCGGAACTCCTCCCGCGCGGCCGCATGAACTTTCTCGCCGACCTCGCCGAGCCGCTGCCCGTGTACGTGATTTCCGAGCTCCTCGGCTGGCCGCTCGAGGAACGCCATCGGCTGCGGCCCTGGTCGGCGCAGATCGTGCGTCTCTATGAAAAGGATCACACCGCCGCCGACGCAGCGCGCGCCGAGGCGGCGACGACCGAGTTTGCGGCAATGCTGGGCGAGCTTGCGGATCGGCGCCGCACAGATCCACGCGGCGACCTCATCAGTGCGCTGGTGGAGGTGGTCGATCAGGGCGAGCGGCTCACCCGCGATGAACTGATTGCGACCTGCATGCTGCTCCTCAACGCCGGGCATGAGGCGACCGTGAATGCCGCGGGCAATGGTCTGTGGGCGCTCCTACGCCATCCGGCGCAGCTGCGACGCCTGCGTGCAGAGCCGGCCTTGATGCCGACTGCGGTCGAGGAAATTCTGCGCTACGACGCGCCGTTGCAGCTCTTTCATCGCTATGTGCTTGAAGATCTCGCGTACGCCGGAATCGAGCTGCGCAAGGGCGATGTGGTCGGGCTCCTGTACGGGTGCGCCAACCGCGATCCACGGGCGTTCGAGCGCGCGGAGGAATTCGATATCGGTCGCAACCCCAACCGGCACCTCAGTTTCGGCACGGGAGCGCATTTCTGCCTCGGCGCGCCGCTCGCGCGGCTCGAGCTCGAGATTCTGCTCAGCACGGTGCTGCGGCGTTGCCCCACGCTGCAGCGCGATGGCGCAGAACCGGAGTTCCGCACCGGCCTGGTATTCCGGGGACTCACCGCGCTGCATGTGCGCTGGTAGCACAGCGGACCGGGAATCAGTCCGTGGGTGGTTCGATTTCGCTTCGGCAATCTCGCGAGATTTTTTCAATATCCAACTCATTTACACAACTTGCGCACAGCTTGCTCTCTCGACAAAAGTTTCAAGCGGCGTACGCTCGACATCCACGGTGCCGGGCGTCGCAAGTCCGGAAAAACACCGGGCCCCAATTGGCTGGGGCGAGGGTCACGAGCCAAAGGTGACCAAGAGCGCACGGGAAACCCGCGCGCAGGTTCTCCCGAAAGGGAGGGCAGGCGAAACGAGCGGATGAATCAATCCGCGAGTGATGTGGGTGGAGAGTGCACTCGACCGTGGAGACGCTGACGGAGCGTCTCGGCGGGGGACGCGGCCAGCGTCTTGAAAGAAACAAACGGGGGCTGCAGCCCTCGGGCCGGTGATAGGCACGCATCGACGTCCGCCTCGTGCGGCTGAGAAGCGAGCTGAAGGCCGAGCAGGAACGGGAACGCGACTCGGGCACATCGACCTTCACCGGTCGATAGGCCGGGGGAGCGAAAACCCGATCAGGCTGAACGAGGGGATGAGGCCGGCGGGTCTCATCCCCTCATTTATTTGTGCGACGCACTTCGGCGCAGTCTTCCATCTGCCGCCCAGCCCCAGGCTCAGCTGCCGATCGGGTGCCAGGTGGTCTTGGTTTCCAGTGTGTCGCTGATGAAGTAGGGGCTCTGCGCCGCGTCCGCGGACCAGTCGATGCCGGGCCGCAGGATCACTCGCTTGATGTTATCCGCCGCGAGCTCGCCGATCTGGCGCGTCGCCTTCGCATCACCTTCGCAATAGATCACCGCATTCACGTCCATGTGCGAGGCGAACTGCCCGACGAGCTCGCTCTTGTGCCCGGTGAGGATGTTGACGACGCCGGCGGGAACGTCGGAGGCCTGCAGCACTTCGGCCAGGCTCACGGCGCTCAACGGCTGCGATTCCGAAGCGAGCACCACACAGGTATTTCCGCCTGCGATCGCGG
>DATBIF010000085.1:0-2051 GCA_036557045.1 Steroidobacteraceae bacterium | reverse complement strand
TGCCGTTGCGGTGGTCGCAATTGCGCGAAGCGCCTCCCCTCGAGATCAAACCTTACGAGCACCTCATGCAACGAGTGGATCCGAAGCAAATCGACGCCCTGTTCGCTGCGCCCGGCGAGGCCGCGGGCAGTGGCGAGGCCCCGAAGTCATCAGGCGGCGTGGGTCCGATATCGATCGATGAGTTCGGCAAGGTCGACCTGCGGGTGGCGCGGATTGTGGAAGCGCAGCCGGTCGAGGGAGCCGACAAGCTGGTCAGGCTCACCGTCGATCTCGGCTCGGACCTGCGCACCGTGTTCGCAGGCATCAAGTCCGCCTACGCGGCAGAAGATCTCAAGGGTCGCCTCGTGGTCGTGGTTGCAAACCTGGCGCCTCGCAAGATGCGCTTCGGCACCTCCGAGGGCATGGTGCTCGCGGCCGGAGACGGGTCCGGCATCTTCCTGGTGGCGCCGGATGAGGGCGCGCAGCCGGGAATGAAGGTCACGTGATGACGTGAGCGAGCTCGCCGAACGGATCGACGCACTGCTGCCGCAGACGCAATGCACGCGCTGTGGCTATCCGGCGTGTCGACCATATGCGGAGGCAATCGCCCGCGGCGAGGCCGACATCAACCAGTGTCCGCCGGGCGGCACCGTGACGATTCGCGCGCTCTCCAGGCTGCTGAACCGCCCCGAGAAGCCACTCAATCCACAGAACGGGGTCGTGCAAGCTCCCCTGGTCGCGGTCATCGACGAGGTGCGTTGCATCGGGTGCGCCAAGTGCCTGCCGGCCTGCCCGGTGGATGCGATCATCGGCGCGCAACGGTTCACGCACACCGTCATCGCACAGAGGTGCACGGGCTGCGAGCTCTGCCTGCCACCCTGCCCCGTTGATTGCATCGAACTGCGCCCGGCACTCGATTCTGCAGGCAGCCCGTTCAGTACCCCCGCTACGCTCGCAGAGCTCCAGGATCGCAGCAGCGAATTCCGCGCAAGCTACGAATCAGGGCTCGCTCGCCGTGCCCGGGAAGCGGAGGCGCGCCGCATATCGATTGCAGCCCAGAAACGCCGGGCCGGCGAATGGCGCAAGCCCGGCAGCGCTTCATGACACCGCGACGCCGGGCGGCGATCTTTGCGCGGCTCAAGGCTGCCAATCCAAGACCGCGTACCGAGCTCGAGTATTCGAGCCCCTTCGAATTGCTGGTCGCGGTCATGTTGTCGGCGCAGGCGACGGACAAAGGCGTCAATCGCGCGACCGCGGAACTCTTCCGCGTCGCCCGCACGCCGCAGGCGATGCTCGATCTCGGCGTCCAGGGCCTGTCGCAGTACATCAAGTCGATCGGCCTCTTCAACACCAAGGCGCGCAACATCATCGAGACTTCGCGCAGGCTCGTCGAACGCTTCGGGGGCGAAGTGCCTGCCAGCCGCGAAGCGCTGGAAACGCTGCCGGGCGTGGGCCGCAAGACCGCCAACGTCGTGCTCAACGTAGCGTTCGGAGAGGACACGATCGCCGTCGACACCCATATTTTTCGCGTTGCCAACCGCACCGGTATCGCACCCGGCAAGACACCGCTCGAGGTCGAGGAACGCTTGCTCCAGACGGTGCCGCCGCAGTACCTGCACAACGCGCACCATTGGCTGATCCTGCATGGGCGCTACGTATGTATCGCGCGCAAGCCGCGCTGCCCGGAATGCGTGATCGTGGACTTGTGCGAATACGATCAGAAAACCAAGCCTGCGCCGCGGGCGCGGGCGCGCGAGTAACGTCGGGTTCGACGCATCCGCGAGGGCCTTCATGCCGTTCTTCCACCAGCAGAGTCGCGCCGAACTGAGACGCGTCTATGTCGAGGCGTGGCGGAAGTTCCGCAACGGTGAGCCGCTCGAACCGCTAGAGGCGCAGATCGCGACGCTGATCGCGGAGCATCCCGAATACCATGCCGTGCTGGAAGCGAGCGAGGCAGCGAGCGAAGCCGAATACCTGCCGGACGTGGGCGTGCTGAACCCGTTTCTGCACCTGGGCCTGCATCTGGCGGTGCGCGAACAGCTCAGCACCAATCGACCCGAGGGATTGCGTGA
>DATBIF010000084.1:0-23841 GCA_036557045.1 Steroidobacteraceae bacterium | reverse complement strand
GTCGATCGGGGCCGCGGCCAACGCGAAGATATCGGGGAAGCGCCGCATGAACGCCTGGTAGTACGGCATCACCGTGCTCACCTGCGTCTGCTGCAGCATGATTTCCGAGATCCACACGCGATAAGGCGTCGGATCCTGCTGCCACGGAAGGTGCTTGCGACCGTGATGGTCGAACCAGCGCAGTAAGGAGTCCGCCAATGAGCATCCGCGCGTGCTCGGATTGAGGACTGTCACCGGTGCGGGGTCAGGCGCGTCGGAACTCGCGTCCGGCTCGACAGCTCGCGTCACTGCGCCGCAACCGTCCGCGAGCGCTCTTGCGCCGCCTTCTCGACGTTCGTGAACAGCTCCAGTGTCCCGGCGCGCAGCGTGCTGATCATCATTCGGGGCCCGAACAGCGGCGGAATCCAGAACTTCGGCATGATCTCCAGCCGGTAGACGAGTTGCGTGCCTTTTTCCCTGGGCTGCCATTGGGAACGTGTCACTCCGAAACGGACGTCGCTCTTGTCGAGGATTGCCGTCGCGAGCAGCTCGTCGGGCCGCTCGACGACCTCTTCCACGCGCTGCATCGTACGGCAGAACAGCGCGCCCACGCAGCCGCGCATGCGCGTGTAGAGCTGCACCGAGTTGGCGCGATCGATTCCGACCACGCGGCTTTCCTGGATGCGCGGATCGAGCTTGGGGTAGGCATCGTAATCGGTCAGGACGGCGTGGACGGCATCGGCGGGTGCATCGAGCTGGGCGACGAAATCGACCACATAGCGATCGCCCTTCAGGCCGACATCGAGCTTCTCAACATCGAGGGCGTGTGCGTTGTGGCTCGACGCGAGCGCCAAAGCGCCGCAAATCAAGGCTTCTTGCTGCCACCCAGCCACTTGTCGAGCTTTCCCTTGAGCTTGTCCGTCAGGTCCTGCTTCTTCGCCTCGAGCTGCTTGTTCACTTCGGCCTTCGCCAGCGCATCGGTATCGGGCCGGATCTTCGGATCGCCGAGCGTCCCGGTGACCCGCACCGGGATCTCGGCGGCCTTGAGATCCTTCATCTCGCTGCCGGCGCCCTCCTCCGGGATGCGATACAGGCTCGTCTTCAGCTTGTAATCGACATCCTGCGAGACCAGGTTGAACGTGCCTTCGCCACTCGCCTTGAGATAGTCCATGTCGACTTGCAGGTCACGATTGGAGAGAACTCCCTTCTCGATGGTTCCCGTGCCCTGCAGCGTCTTGAACGCGGTGCGCCCGCTGTTACCGGACGCGGGGGCTGCTTCGCGCTTCCACAGTGCGCGGGCGCGCCGCAGCTCATACCAGAGGTCGGTACCTTCGAGCGCGCCATTGGCGAGCTCGAAGTCGAGCCGCCCGTCGAGACTGCGCATCAGCGCATCGGAATCGTTGCCGCGCGCGGCCAGCACGGCGTTCACTGCGCCCGCGCCACTCAGGCGCCTGGTATCGAACAGATCGGCGAACAACGGCGCGACCTGCACTCCGCTCATGCGCTGCTCGATCGAGACCCGCGCGATGTCGCCACGCGCATCGACCACGATGTTGCCGCGCTCGGCGCCGCCATAGAGCTTGGCCTGCGCGGGATTGAGGCGCACCAAACCATCCCTGGCATCCACCGTGAGTTTGACGGCGCTCATGCGCATGCCGGCCATCGTGAGAGTTCCGATCGCGACCGTGCCGCGCGCATTCAGCGCCTTCAGCGTATCCATCGGCAGCTTGAACGGCTCCGACTGCGCCTTGGCGGCTTTTTGTGCCGGCTTCTTGTCCTGCGGCGCCTGGTAGCGATCGAGGTCGAGCTGATCGATGGTCAGGTCAAAGGCCAGCGCGTTGCTCTCGAGGTCTTCGATGCCTGCGCGCCCCGTAATATGCGTGTCATCGAGCGTGAGCTTGAGGTTCTCGAGCATCGCGCTCGTATCGGTCGCCTTGAAACCGGCATCGAAGGCCAGCGACGAGAGGGCCTTCGGGTCGCGGGTCTTCGGCACTTCCTGGCCGAGCTCCTTGAGGAGATCGCGCGGCGAAAGGGCGGGTAGCTTCAGCGTGCCGCTGAACTGCGGCTGGTCGACGATCTTCTCGCCGTTCAGGCTCCCATCGAGATCCGCTCCGGCAGCGCGCAGGGAAAATTGCGGCGCTGCGAGTGTTTGCTGGTTGAGATCCGCCGCGAGCGAGGGAATCGAAAGTTTGAGCTCACGCTGCTTGCCTTTCTTGTCGGCGGGAACCAGGACCACATCGAGCGTGAGGTCCTTCGCGCCGTAGCGCTTCGACTGTGTATCGAGCGTCGCCCGGGTCTTGAGCTTGATCTTCTTCGCAGCGCTGCCCTCGCCCTCATCGACGGTGGCCGCGAGATCGAGGTCGAAGGGTTCCTTGCCGCCGAGCGCTCCGGTCGAGGCGTTGAGGTCGAGCAGGCGCCAGTGGCTGCCCGCACCGAGGTCGCGATAGTCGAGCGCGGCGTCCTTGATCGTGAGGCCGGCGATGCTCGCCGAGGTCGTCGAGCCTTCTGCGCTCCCGGTGTCCGAGGATTTCGTGAGGTCCTGCCAGTTCGTGTGACCGTGCGCATCCTTGACCAGGTTCACTCGCAAGCCATCGAGTCGCAGCCGGCGAACCTCGAACTGCCCGCGCAACAACGGGATCAGCTTGACGCCGACGTCCGCGGATTCGACGGCGACGAAGGGTCCCGCGCCAAACGTGGGTGGATTGCCGAGCTCCGCGCGGCCGGTCTCGATCGCAAGCCACGGAAAGATCGACAGCGAGAGCTGTCCCTCGAGCTTCAGGTCCCGCCCGGTGCGGTCCTTGACCGCCTTCGCGATATCGTCCTTGTAATCGTTGGGATCGACGAACGAGACCACGGCGATGGCGCCGAGCACGAACAGCACGACGACACCGAGAAGCGCCCAGCCCGCGATTTTCAGGCCCCGCATTCCTCACTCCTCTGTAAGGATTACGCACCACCCTCAAGGCGTGCGCATTCTAGCTTGAGGAGTGGACCGCGGAGCGAGCTGAACAGTTCGAC
Source organism: Steroidobacteraceae bacterium (assembly GCA_036557045.1). Lineage (GTDB taxonomy): Bacteria > Pseudomonadota > Gammaproteobacteria > Steroidobacterales > Steroidobacteraceae > DATBVX01. The sequence goes on along the minus strand of DATBIF010000084.1, from coordinate 20,844 downwards.
AGAGGAGCCGTCGCAGGGGCTGCCGTCATCCGCGCCGCCCGCAGTCGTTTCACCCTGTCGAGGACGCTGAACGCCTCGTCAACGGTCGCAGAGGCTGATGCCGCCGCTCAGGCTGTTGATGCGGACGGAGGCCTTGCCGTCGCCCTGGGTGAAGTGCAGTTCGCGCCCCGGGCCGTGCTCGCTCTTCGACACCGACTTCGGGCCAAAGCAGTTGCTGATGTCGCCGGAGAAGGTCTCGACGTCGAACTCGCCATTCACCGGCGCCTTGAACCCGAAGGTGAGGTCACCCGAGATGGTTTCACTGTCGACCCGCGCATCGCCGACGAGCGCACCTTTCAGCGAGAGGTTGCCGGACGTGGTGCGCAGGCGCGCTCGGGTGATCGTGTCAGCGGACAGGTTGAGGTCACCGCTCACGGTCGTAGCCGTGATCTCGCCGGCAATGCGCGTCGCCTGGGCGTTACCGCTCACCGTCGTCAGGGTCAGCACCGACGGCTTGCTCTCGCCGCGCAGGATCACGTCGCCGCTCACGGTCTTCACTTCCGCCTCTTCCGCGGCGAGGTCCGACGACACTTCGCCGGAAACCGCCTGTAAGCGCTGCGCGCCGCTCACGCCGCGCACGACGATGTCCGCGCTCACCGTATTGACATCGAGCCGGCTCGCCGCAGGCACGCGGATGGAGAGATCGGCGTCGCCGCCGTCGCCCCAGTGCGTCGACTTCTTGAGCACCACCTTGATCACGGTGCGCTTGGCTTCACTCGTGAAGTCGAGTCGTTCCACGCCCTCGCCGAGACTCCCTGTGACCGTGACTTCATTGCGATCCCAGCCGGTTACATTCACGGTGCCGGCCACATTGGAGATATCCACGTCGCCTTTCGGATCCGCCTGCAACGTGCGATCGATCTCCTGTTCGTCCGCATGTACCGCGGCCGAGCACAGGAGCGCTGCGACCAGGAGAGAGCGTTTCATCATGATTGGGTCCTCGAAGGAATGCTGTCGGCGATCTGGCTGACGTTGGCGAGCAGCGTCAACTCGCTGTGGTAAGTGTTGAGGAGCAGCTCGCGCAGCAGCGTGTCGTTCGGGGCGAGTTGCAGGGCCGCGTTGATCTCGCCCAGCGCGCGGCGCACTTCGTTCAAGTTGCGCTCGACCTTCTGCCGCTCGAGCGGAGGAAGCCGGTCGAGACGCTCGGCCAGGCCGATCATCAGGGTGGCCCGCGCCTGCTCGTACTCGGGGCCGAGCATCGCGTAACCGCCGAGGCTCGCCTGGCGCACTTGCGGTGCGCCTACGACCGGCACTGCGGCGGGCGTTGTGGTCTGTGCCGTGAGAGTGCCGGGTGCCGTCGAGGTGCCCACGCGCTTCATGAGACCGACCGTGAGGAGCGCACCGAGCGCCATGCAACCGAGCCCCGCGGCAAGCGCGAACGTCCAGCCGATCTGCAGACCGGCGCGACGGCGCGCGATCTGCGGCGCGTCGAGCCGGCTGGCGATGTCTGGCCACAGGTCGCGTTGCGGCTCGATCGACCGCGGGAGCTTGCCCACCATCGTCATCACTTCGTCGTGCTCGCCGCCGTTGTGAAGTTCGTCTTTCATGTGCATCTCACGCGCTCAGGCGCTCGCGCAGCAGGCGGCGCGCGCGGTGCAGCTGCGCTTTGCAGGTGCCCACCGCGATTCCAAGCATGCCGGCCGCCTCTTCATGCGTGTAGCCATAGATTCCGTACAACACCAGCACATGTCGCGCGCCTTCCGGCAGTGACTCGATCGCCGCTTCCACATCGAGCGGCGGCGTCGCATCCATCTGCATCGCCGGCTCGCGCTCTTCGCCGGCGTCGTCCTGCGGCGGCGGCACGACTTCCAGGTGTCCCTTCCGACCCCGCGCCAGCGCCGCGTTGACCGCGATCCGGTGCAACCAGGTGCCCAGTGCGCTGCGCCCTTCGAAGCGGTTGAGATTGCGCCAGGCGCTGATGAAGGTTTCCTGGGTGCAATCCTCGGCGACCGAGACTTCGCGCGTCAGCCGCAGGCACAAGCCGTAAACCTTCCCCGAGTACGCACGGTAGATCTGCTCGAAAGCCGCGCGATCGCCGTCCCGGGCGCGCTCGACCCATTGCTGCTCTGTGTCGATCGCCCGCGGTTGCAAAGTCATTGCGGCGCTCTGGCCCGTCCTCATGCATCGATACTACCAGCCGTGCCACGCAGGGCGCGCCACGCGCAAATCCGAAGGTATCCGACGGGTTAGACGCGGATCAGGGTGGCAGGGTTTGAACCGGGAGGCGGGAAAAGAACCCGCCCGGGCGGTGCGAAGTACGGCGCTGTTCGTAGTTCAGCCGGGGTCGCGCCCGGAGAACCAATTCACTGCGTAACGAATGAGTTGCGGGCCGTCCTTGATGCGCAGCTTCTTCTTGATGCGCTGGCGGTGTGATTCCACGGTCTTGACGCTCAGATCGAGCGACTCGGCGATCGCACGGGTGCTGATGCCTTTGCCGATCAGGTTGAGGATCTGCAGCTCCCGATTGCTCAGCCGGTCCAATGGATTGAGCGATACGTAGTGGCCGCCCGCGGTGAAGCGATCCACCAGGATCTTGTTCACGGCCTCGCTCACGTACACGCCGCCGTCCAGTACCCGACGCAGCGCCACCAGGAACTGGTCGCTCGCGGCCTGCTTCATGATGTAGCCGTTGGCACCGGAGCTCAGCACGCGCTCCGCGTAGATCGTCTCATCGTGCATCGAGAGCACGAGGATCGGCAGGCGCGGATGCTGGGCGCGCGCATCCGTCACCAGATCGATGCCGTCGCCCTGCTTGAGCGAGATGTCGACGATGACGACATCCGGATGGAGCTCGCGGATCGCGGTGCGCGCTTCCTTGACGGTCTCCGCTTCGCCGCACACCACGAGGTCGTCCTCCTGGTCGATCACGCGGCGCAAGCCCTGCCGCACGATCGGGTGGTCATCGACGATCAGGACGCGCCGTCCCTTCCTCTTCACCACGGGCCCGGGGTACTTCATCGTCGGCTGGGTACCAGACATCATCTGCTCCTGCTCCTCAAGTTGGCTACGAACGGGTCGCGCTGTTCTCCGGTGCCGGCTGCCGACACCTGCACACGACCTGCAATCCTCCGCCCTCCACCGGCTCGAGAACCACCGAGCCCGACAACATGCTGGCGCGGTAGTGCATGATCTTGAGCCCCATGCCGCGGCTCAGCTGCGCGTCGCTCGCGAGCCCGCTGCCGTTGTCACGCACCGTCAGCGTCACCGTATCTGCCGTGACGTGCAGATCGATCACGATCTGGCTGGCGCGACCGTGCTTGACGGCATTGTTCACGGCCTCTTGTGCGATCCGAAACAGGTGATCGCAACGGGCGGCATCCAGGGTGAGCTGCGGCCACACCTTGCCGCGAAACCGCACCGTCGCGCCGTACATGTCGCTCGCGCGCACCGCGAGAGCACGCAGGGCCGACGGCAGGCCGCCGCGCTCGATGCTCACCGGCGACACGCCGTGGGCCAGCGCGCGGGCACTGTCGATCGCACTGTTCACCAGCGTGACGATCTCCTCGGCGTCGCCGGTGGCTGGCGAGCGCTCGCGACGCAAACGGCCGGCCAGGCCGGTCAGCATCAGTGCGACACCGGTGAGCTCCTGGCCGAGCCCGTCGTGCAGATCGTTGCCGATCCGCCGCTGCTCGCGATTCGCGATATCGATGATCTCGCGCTCCAGCTCGCGCCTCTGCGTGACGTCTTCGAGCACGACGAGCCGGTGAGCCTGGCCGCCGATCGCGATCGGCGTGATGACACACCCGGCCGTGAAACAGCTGCCATCGCGATGCAGGCAATCGATGTCGCGCGCACAGAAGTCATCTTCGGCGAGCTGCCGGTCGATCTCCGCTTGCGCCTGTTCGTACTGCGCTTCGGTATAGCGCGTGAGCTCTCGAGCCGGCCGGCCGATGAGCTCGCGTGGCTCGTAGCCGGTCAGTCGCTGGATCGCGCCGTTCGCGAGGCGGATGACGCTGGAGGAATCGAGCACCAGCACGCCTTCACGCATCGCGTCGAGGATTCTCGCCTGGATCTTGAGCGCTTCTTCGCCGCGGCGCCGGGCGGTGATTTCCATGCTCGAGATCGTGAGCCCGGTGGGCTGCCCGTCGTGCATGACGAGGCCGACGCGGTTCTCGAACCAATGCGTCTCGCCGCCGATGAGGTGACGCGATTCGTACGCCTGCGGGCACCGCGTTGCGAGCGCGCGCGCATGAACTTCGCGCACCGGGTCACGCTCCTCTTCGGGCACGAGCTCCAGGATCGAGCGTCCGATCAGGTCCTGGGGCGCGTGGCCGAGCATCGACCGATTCGCAAACTGGATGCGCATCTCGAGGTCCGTGAGCAGCAGCAGGTCGGGCACGTTTTCGGTCACGGCGCGCAACTGCTCGGTGCTGGTGATGAGATGCTGCTCGGCGCGCTTGCGCGCGTCGATGTCGGACGACGTGCCGATGATCCGCTGCGGGCGCCCGGCGGAGTCACGCGCCACGATGCGGCCGCGGTCGACCATCCAGCGCCAGGTGCCGTCGGCGCACAGCACACGGTACTCGAGCTCGAGACTGTCGTTGCTGCCGCTTTCGAGGTGCTCCTTGAGACGCGCTTCGATGTAAGTCCGGTCCTCGGGATGCACGCGCCTCGCCCACGGATAGGCCTCCGCGTACCACTCCTCGGGCGACCAGCCGGTCATCTCGAACCACTGCGGACTGCGCCGCGCGCTACTCTGCGAGAGGTCGTAATCCCAGAAGGCGATGTTGCCGCTCCAGAGGACCATGTCGAAGCGCTGCTCGCTGTCGCGAAGCTGCTGTTCGGCGGCTCTCTGGGCCGTGATGTCGTGCGCGCTCACCAGCACTGCGCGAACTTCCGGCTGCTCGAGCAGGTTGTTCAGGGTGCAGTCGAACGCGCGGCGGCTCCCGTCGCGTGCCAGCAGCGTGAGCTCACAACGAGCGCCGCCGGCCGGCGATTCCTTCCGCAACAGCAGCTGCAGCTGCTCGCGGAACCGTGGTTGCTCGTCCTTCACGATCGAGTCGAGCAGCTCGCAATGCACGAGTTCGGCGGGTGCGTAACCCAGCAAGGTCTGCGCGAGCCGATTGCAGTGAAGAATCCTGCCGTCGGCGTTCAACAGTAGTGTGAGGGCGGGGGAATGTTCGATGAGGAGACGAAACAGTGAAGTCGCATCCCTGACGACGTCTGGCGCGGCATACAGATCGACGAGTGACTCTCGCGGCACGCTCACGACACCACCGTTCCTGGCAGTTCTCTCCCTGCGCGCAAGCATATCGAGAATCGCGCGAGTTCGCCTCGCCTCGAGCACGCGAGTTGCCAGTGTGAAAGGAACGTCAACATCCTCTATGCTCCGGGCGCGGCGAATGCGTTGCCATCACGAGTGGAGATCGACATGAGAAGCGCCGGCTTGCTGCGATTGGTCAGTGTTCTTTGTGTGCTCCTGGTCGCGCCCGCGGTACCAGCGGCAGATGCGGTTACGGTGATCGTTGGCGCCACGGTCATTTCTCCGCAGCGGGACGAAGCGCATGCGGCTGCCGCCGATCAGGCCATCGTCATTTCAGGTTCGCGCATCAAGGCATTGGGCGCTACCCGGAAGATCCGCATTCCGCGGGGTGCGACCGTCATCGATGCGCACGGCAAGTGGGTGATTCCGGGCCTGATCGATTCCCATGTTCACTTCTTCCAGTCGGGCAACCTGTATACGCGGCCCGACGGCGCCGACTTCAATCGCTATCGCCCGTATGCCGAGGAAAACGCGCGCAACAAGGCGCGCCTTCCGGCCACGTTCAAGGTCTGGCTGGCGAGCGGAGTCACCGGCGTTGTCGACGTCGGCGGGCCGTTCTGGAACTTCGACGTCCGTGATCTGGCGGAGCACACCACGGCCGCGCCCCACGTGCGCGTCGCCGGACCGTTGATCTCGATGGTCGATCGGCCACAGCTCGATCTCGGCGACCCGCCGATCATCCGCGTCGACAATCCCGATGAAGCCCGCAAGCTCGTCGCGCGTGAGCTCGAGCGCAAGCCCGACTACATCAAGGTCTGGTTCATCCACCGGCCGGACGATGATCTCCAGGCGCAAACCGCGATCGTGCGTGCGACGGCCGACGCGGCACATGCCGCGAAGGTGCCCCTCGCCGTGCATGCGACCGAGCTGGTCACCGCCAAGGCTGCCCTGCAGGCGGGCGCAGACTACCTGGTGCACTCGGTATTCGACGAACCGGTAGACGATGAATTCATAGCGCTCATCAAGCAACGTCACGCGTTGTACTGCCCAACCCTCTTCGTGCCTGCGGGGTACGGTTATGCATTCAGCAACACCTGGACCGCGACGCCCGAGGAAGAGCGCCTCGCCGATCCGCAGATTCTGGCCTCGATGCACGACCTCGACCGCATCCCGAAAGAGATGATTCCCGAGCGCGTGTCGAAGCTCATGGAGGCGCACGTGCCCCCCGCCGAGCCCACCGTGGCGCTCGCGAATCTCAAGCGCCTGTGGTCGGAGGGCGTGACGGTAGTGATGGGCACCGACGCCGGAAATGTTGGCACCCTGCACGGCCCATCGATCTTCCGCGAGATGGCGCTGATGAGAAAGGCGGGCCTGACTCCGCTCGAGGTGCTGCGCTCGGCAACCACCAACGGAGCGCAGGCACTGCGCCTCGCCGACGAGGTCGGTTCGATCGCCCCCGGTAAGCTCGCCGACCTCGTGATCCTCGATGCCGACCCGCTGGCTGACGTCGGCAATCTCAGCCACGCCTACCGCGTCATCAAGGACGGTGCGGTCTTCGATCCGCGCGAGCTCATCGACTCGATCCGGTAGGTCCTCCCGCGACAATCGGCCGGCAGCGCGCACGGGGATGGCAATGGCCTGAAATGATGTGTCAATGACCTTTCGGACATGCGCCGGAGTGAGATACTTTTGCGCATGCCCCGACGGAACTCATCTCCCACGGCGAAGCGCGCCCGTACACACCGTGTGGTGATGCTCGCCTACCCCGATGCGCAGATCCTCGACATCACCGGACCCCTCGAGGTGTTCGCACGCACGGCTCGCTGGCTGCACGATCATCGCGCACAGGCCGTGCCCGCCTATGAAGTGGAGCTCGTGGCTCCCACGGCGGGCACATTCGCAACGTCCGGCGGCCTGCGGTTGGTCGCCGAGCGCTCCTTTCGCGACGTCGACCGCGTCGACACTCTGCTGCTCTCGGGCGGAATCGGCTACGAGGCCCTGACGCGCAACGCGGAGGCGATTCGCTGGATCCAGCGCAAGGCGCGCAGCGTCGAGCGCATCGGCTCGATCTGCACCGGCGCCTTCGTGCTCGCGGCGTGCGGCTTGCTGGAGCACAAGTCCGCTACGACGCACTGGGCGTACTGCGATCGCCTCGCGCGGACGGTCCCGGGATGCGAAGTCGACGCGGATGCGCTCTACGTCCGCAACGGCAAGCTCTACACCTCGGCCGGCGTCACAGCGGGCATGGACATGGCCCTTGCGATGGTCGAAGAGGACTGGGGCAAGGCCACGGCGCTCGCGGTCGCGCAGGAACTGGTCATGTTCCTCAAGCGGCCGGGCGGACAATCACAGTTCAGTCGTTACCTGCAGGCGCAGCAGCGCGAAGACCGCTTCGGAAAGCTGCAGCTGTGGGTGCTCGAGCACCTCGACTCGGATCTGTCGGTGGACAAGCTGGCGCAACAGGCAGGTCTCAGCCTCAGGCATTTCGCGCGCCTGTTCCGGCACGCGGTCGGTGTTTCGCCGGCCGCCTTCGTGCAGCGCGTGCGCGTCGAGGAAGCGCGCCGTTGCATCGAGGATGGCAGCCAGCGGCTGAAGGGTGTCGCGCGGCGCTGCGGCTTTGCAGACGAGCAGGCATTACGCCGCGCGTTCCGGCGCGCTCTCGGCGTGACGCCCGCAGAGTACCGCACGCGCTTTGCGGCCTGAGCGCGTCGGCCGCAAACGCTCGGCCGCGCTAAACTCCCGCCAGGCTCTGCGGGAGAGACCCATGAATGCAGTGCAGATACGCTGGAACAGGAACCGCGTGGCGAGCAGCTTCGCCCTGTTCGGCCTGCTCATGGTCTCACTGGCACCGCAAGCGCAACCGCAACGCACGCTGCCGCAAACTTCTGCCGAGATTGACGCCCTGGCGCTTCGCGTCGCGGGCAGCGGGAGCGCGATCGACCGCGCGCAGCGGCTGGTCGAGTGGACCAACGCCACCCTCGACTGGACGGAGACCGATTATCAGACCCGCACGCCCGAGCAGATCATTCAACGCGGCGGCGGCAATTGCGCGGATCTCTCGAGCGTGCTCGAGCGCTTGCTGCGTCCGACAAGAATCGGGTATCGCTGGGCCGCGGAAATCAACATCCAGCCCGATTCGCCCGAGCGGCAGGCCCGAGCCGTGGAACGCGTGGTCGAGAGCGGCTTCGGCTATTCGGTCTTCGGCGAGCATCACAACGATCACCGCTGGCTCGAGATTCACGATGAGCGCACAGACGAGTGGGTGCCTGCCGACCCATCGCTGGGCATCATCGGAACCGACCGCTGGATCGCGACGCGCATGGCCCTGAGCTCGCGCACCCCGCCAGTCGTGCCTGCCGCAGCGGAACTCCTCAAGGAGATGATCGTGCCGATCGCGGTGCTGATCCCGGCTACCCGCGGGCAGCCAGCGATCGATCGCTCCCAGCACTATCTCATCGATGCGTTTGGCAGCTCCGCGGGCGGTCGCATCCGGAAGCTCCCGAGCTGGCCCGAGTGGGTGAACGGTATCCGCGAGTTCGCACCGGTCGCGGCGCAGGCATTCGCGGGAAAGCTGAACATGCACGAGCACGCCGAGCTCATCGAGCGCCTCGAACGAATCTATGGCCAGTTGCAGCGCGAATACGACCGCACGGGCCCCAATACTCGCGCCGCCATCCCTCGATAGGCGTGCACGGGTCGTTCCAGGCGGAACGCGTCACAGGTTTCGTTGTGTCAACTGGTTGACATAGCTTCGATGCGCCGCTTGCTACCTTGTGGCCCAGTTGCAATTCGCAGCGCCCACAGGGAGGCAGGAGATGTACGACGCAATTGTGATTGGAGCGCGCTGCGGTGGCGCTCCAACGGCGATGCTGCTGGCGCGCAGGGGATACAAGGTCCTGCTGCTCGATGCCGCACGCTTCCCGAGCGATATTCCCCACGGCCATTTCATCCATAGACAGGGCCCGCGCCTGCTGCAGAAGTGGGGCCTGCTCGATCGAATCGTTGCGAGCGGCTGCCCGGCCACGACCATCCTCTCGATGGATATCAATGACGTCACTCTGGTCGGCCGCGAGCTGGCCGTCGATGGTGTGGCCTATGGCTATGGTCCGCGACGCCGCGTCCTGGACACATTGCTCATCAATGCTGCAGTCGAGGCCGGTGCGGAATTTCGTCCCGGTGTCATCGTCGATGACTACCTCGTTGAGGATGACGCCATCGTCGGTATTCGCGGGCGCCAGCTCGAGGGCGCGGCGCGGATCGCGGAGCGCGCGACGATCACCATCGGCGCGGATGGCAGGAACTCTCCCCTCGCCCGCTTCGTGAAGGCGCAGACCTATGAAGCCACGCCGACCGCGGCGGTCTGGTCGTTCAGCTACTGGAGCGGCGTACCCTGCAAAGCGCTCGAGGGATATATACGCGCGCGCGACGCCATCTTTGCGTTTCCGACCAACGACAACCTGACCGCGATCTTCGTCGGCACAGCGATCGACGAGTTGGCCGTGATCCGTTCAGGCACGGACAGCCATCGCATGCGGGTCCTGGACGCAGTACCGGCGATCGGAGAGCGGGTGCGCGCCGGCAAGCGCGAAGAGCGCTGGTACGGCGCAGCGGATCTGCCGAATTTCTACCGCAAGCCCTACGGCAAGGGCTGGGCGCTCGTGGGAGACGCCGGACTGCACAAGGATCCGTTCCTGGCGCTCGGGATCTGCGATGCGTTGCGCGATGTCGAGCTCCTCGCGCTGGCGGTGGACCAGGGCTTCAGCGGTCGTCAGCCCATCGAGCAGGCGCTGCACGATTTCGAGCGACGGCGTAACCAGGCCACGCGTGAAGACTTTGCCGAGAACCTGAGGCTGGCGCGCTTCGAGCCGATGGCACCCGAGTTCCTGGCGCTGCGCTCAGCCATCCGGGGCAACCAGGTAGCGATCAACCAGATGTACCGGGCTCGCGAAGGCCTGATTCCGCGTGAGGCATTCTTCAACCCCGAAAATCTCCAGAGGCTGATGGGAGCCGTGCCACAGCGCGCGGCCGTTCAGCGTCCGGCCGCTGCCGGGTACCGTCCAGGCTACGCGGCGTGGAGCGGGTGAAGGGAATCGAACCCTCGTCACTTGGTTGGGAACCAAGAGCTCTGCCATTGAGCTACACCCGCGCGGGGCAGTGATTCTACGAGCGCGCGGGGCGCGCGGGCAACGCCCATCGGGCGCACGCCGCCCAGAGGGACGGCGTCTTCCGCGGCGCCGTGCCGATCAGCGCTTTGCGCCGATCTCCCTGAGCAACACGTAGTAGTACGTCAGACCGTTATAGAAGGAGCTGACGGGGAGCCGCTCGTTCAAACCGTGAGAGAAGATTTCACTTTCCTTGATGAACGTTGACGAAATCCCGTAGGTCGGAATACCCGCGCTCGTGAAGAATGCTCCGTCGGTCGCGTACGCGGCCATCTCGGGCACGATGGGCGTCCCCGGATAGACGCTGTGCACGGCTTTGGTCACGGCCGCCATCACGTCGGCGCGCAGCGGCGAGGCCTTGGCGAGCGGCGGCCACTCGAGCGCCCGCACCTCGACCTTGTCGCCGGCCAGGCGCTGCAGTGTCGCCTGCACATCCTCGAAGCTCATGCCCGGGAACACGCGGCAGTTGACCGACGCGGTGGCGGTCTGCGGCAGCGCATTGGTCGCGTGACCCGCTTTCAGCATCGTGGCCACACAGGTTGTGCGGGTCAGACCAACCTCTGGCGGATTGTTGTAGAGAACCTCCGCGGCCTCCGCATCGTTGGGGTTCGCGGCGAATCGCGCCATCGCCTCCCCCAGTGGGCCGGGCGTTGCGGCCGCGGAAGCCTTGAACCCGCCGAGCGTCCAGTCGTTCCACATGACCGGGAAGCGATAGCCCTGCACGGCCTTGAGCGCATCCGCCAGCTCGTAGATCGCGTTGTCGCTGCGCGGCCGGGAGCTATGCCCGCCGGGATTGTGCACGGTCAGCTCGAACGTCACCGAGCTCTTCTCCGCGCCCTGTATCGCGAAGAGCTGCGCGGCACCGGTCTTCTCATCGAGCGCGCCGCCGCCGCCATCGCCGTTGAGCGCGAATTCGGCGTCCACGAGATCGCGATGATTCTTCACCAGGTCATTCGCGGTGTCTCCCGCGGTCTCCTCATCGCCGGTGAAGACGATCACGAGGTCACGTGACGGAACGTAGTGCTCAGCCTTGAGACGCAGGAAGGTCTCCGTCAACAGGGCGACTTCACCCTTGATGTCGTACGTGCCGCGCCCGAAGAAGTAGCCGTTCTCTTCGATCAGGGTGTACGGATCACGCTGCCAGTCCTCGCGGTTCGCGGTCACGACGTCCATGTGAGCAAGAAAGAGCACGGGCTTGCCGCCCTTGCCGTTGCCGCGATAGCGCACGACGAGCGAGGCGGTCTCTCCCACCGGCAGGATGTGGATGTCCGCGTCTGCGAATCCACCGGCCCGGAATTTCCCCGCGAGGTACTCGGCCATGACCGGGACCTGGTGCAGTCCGATGGACGTCTTGAACGCGATGATCGATTGCAGTATCTCGCGGGCCTGTTCCCGCACCGGCTGCGGCGCGTCGGCGCGCGCACTGCCGAACGCGACCAGGGCGGTCAGCAGCAAACAGAAAAGTTTTTGCATGTGGAGTCCCGTTGAGAAAGCTAGCGTTCGCGGATCAACCTGATGAGACGGAGCGTCTCGCGCACCTTGGCCTCGAGCCCCGAGAAGTCCTGTTTGTCGAGGAGCTGCCGGGTGAAGAGCGTGGGACCCATGCCCACGGCCGCGACGCCCGCGCCAAACCAGGCGCGCAGTGATTCCTCCGTGGGCTCGACCGAGCCGGTGGGCATCAGTCGCGACCACGGGCTCGGAGCGAGCACCGCCCTCACAAATTCCGGGCCGAGCGAAACCGCCGGGAAGACCTTGACGATCTCGCAGCCGAGCTCCTCGGCCGTGCCGATCTCCGCAGCGGTGCCGCAGCCCGGGCTGTAAGGGATCTTGCGACGATTGCAGAAGCGCGCGACTTCAGGATTGAGCACCGGCCCGACGATGAAGCGCGCGCCATTCGCAACGTAGATGGCAGCTGTGGGCGCATCGACGATCGTACCCGCGCCCATGATGACGCTCGGGTCCGCCTTCGCGAAGTGGCGCGTGATCTCCAGGAACTCGTGTGCCGCGAATTCGCCGCGATTGGTGAATTCGAAGCACTTGGCACCGCCATTGGCGCACGCCTGGATCAGCTTCTTGAATACCTCGACGTCCGGGTGATAGAGGATCGGTACCAGACCGATGTCCATCATCGTCGTCAGGACTGCCATACGGTCCTTGACCATGCCGATCTCCATTGAACGGCCTTGCCGTCCGCGAAAGGGCGAAATTCTCGTGGAACAGCCCGGCACGATCAATCCCGGCTAAAGTAGCCTCATGCCCACCTCCACTTCCGCTGCTGAATCGCCACGGCGGGTGCGCAGCTATGTCCGGCGTGCCGGGCGCATCACGACGGCACAGGCGCGCGCGCTCGAGGAGCTCTGGCCGAAATTCGGCATCGACTTCAGCCCCGAGCGCATCGATCTCGACCAGGTGTTCGGCCGCAGCGCACGCCGGCTACTCGAGATCGGTTTCGGCAACGGCGAGGCGCTCTGCGCGATCGCTGCCCGACGTCCCGAGTGGGATTGCCTCGGAATCGAGGTGCACGAGCCAGGAGTGGGACGAGTCCTGCTCCAGGCAGCATCGTCCGGGCTCGTGAACCTGCGCGTCATCCGCCACGATGCGGTCGAGGTGCTCTCGCATCAGCTCGCTGACGACACGTTCGACGAAATCTTCATCTACTTCCCCGATCCCTGGCCGAAGAAGCGTCATCACAAGCGTCGCCTGGTGCAGGCCCCGTTCGCACAACTGCTCACTGCGAAACTCAGGCCAGGCGCGATCCTGCGCCTGGCGACCGACTGGCAGCCGTACGCCGAGCAGATGCGGGAAGTGCTCGATGCCTGTGACGGACTGACCAACTGTGGGGGCGAATCGGGATACGCGCCGCGTCCGGCGATTCGGCCGCCGACCCGTTTCGAGCGGCGCGGCCAGCGCCTCGGTCACGGCGTCTGGGATCTCGAATACCGCAAGGCGGTACCAGGTACCGTTGCATAACTTGTTTGCACAACTGCGAGTTGTGCAACGGTACCTGGTACCTGTGCAGATCAGCTGGCGAGACTGCCCTTGATGCCGTCGATGACGAACTGCACCGCGAGCGCGCCCAGGATCACCCCGGTCAGGCGGCTCACCACGTTCCCTCCGGTCACGCCCAGCGCGCGCATCACCCAGGGCGTGAGCAGCATCAGCGCGTAAGTGATCACGAGCACGAGCACGACGACCGCCATCATCCCAAGAAAAAGCAGCGACGTAGGCGACAAGTCTCCAGTGACCAGCAGGATCGTCGCGAGCGCGCCGGGCCCGGCGATGAAAGGAAACGCCAGGGGGAAGACCGCGATGTCGGGCCGGCGCTTGACCTCCGCGGTCTCGGTGCTGGTGGTCGTGCGCGCTCCCGAGGGACGCACGTACACCATGTCGAGCGCGATGAGGAACAGCATCAGCCCGCCAAAAATGCGGAATGCGTTCAAGCTGATGCCCATGGTATTGAGCAGCGCGCCGCCCGCGAGCGCGAATGCGACCAGGATGAGGCCCGCGAGTATCACGGCCTTGAGGGCCATGAGTCGTTTGTAGTCCTTGCTCGCGCCCTCCGTGAGCGCGGCATACATCGGCACGAGACTGATCGGCTCCACCACGACGAAAAACAGCACGAAGAACTTGATCAGCGCCTCAATCATGATGCTGTGCAGAAAATATTACGCTTGCCTCGCGTGTGACTCTGGGCTGACACTTGCGCCCGAGCGAGCATAACAGTGGCGGCTGTCTCGCAGATACGCGTCCAGGTAAGGATGCGCAGCACACGAGGGGAACCATGATGGAGCGGACTTCGAACATACCCACACCCGTCGTCGGCGACTGGTATCGCCGGCAGGGCGGCGAGTTGTTTGAAATCGTGGCCGTCGACGAAGAGGACGGCACGATCGAGGTGCAGCACTTCGACGGCACCGTCGAAGAGCTCGACTTCGAGTCCTGGACCGACCAGTGGGAGGACGCCATGCTCGAGGCGGCGGAAGCACCGGAGGACTGGACCGGCTCCGTCGATGTCGAGCCCGAGGACGTCGAAGACAACGACGAGCTCGGTTCCGAGCGCCAGTGGCTGAGCCCGCTCGACTATTTCGATCAGTCGAGCTGATCCAACTCACAACCGCTTCTTCGGGTTCCGCGCGTGGCCGCGGAGAGCCCTATTTTCCCAACGCGGAATGCGGTGCGGGCATGCGCCTCACCAGCCAGTAGAGCAGTATCAGGCCCGGGATGCTCAGCGCGGCCGTGTAGATGAAGAAGCGCGGATAACCGATCGCATCGACCACGAAACCCGAGGTGCCCATCAGGAATTTTCCGGGCAGCGCATAGAGCGAGGAGAACAGCGCATATTGCGTCGCCGTGTAACGGGCGCTCGTGAGGCTCGAGAGAAAGGCGATCAGGGACGTTCCGTGCACACCGAGAGCGAGGTTGTCCGCGCCGTTCGCGAGTGCGAGGCCAAGCATGCCCGGCGCAGGCATCGACGCGAGTGCCGAATACGCCAGGTTGGAGCAGATGACGAGGACACTGCCCAGCACCAGTGCGCGCGTCGTTCCCAGCCTGGCGACCACGATGCCCCCGAGGATGACGCCGATGATCGACATCACCAGGCCTGGTCCTTTCACCACCGCGGCAATCTGCTTCAAGGTGAAGCCCGAATCGATGTAGAACGGATTCGACATCACGCCCATCGCGAAATCCGTGAGCCGGTAGGTGCAGATGAAGACGAGGATCAGGATGCCGAGCTGCAGGCCGTAGCGGGCGAAAAAATCCACCAATGGGCACACGACCGCGTCGATGAAGCGTGCGCCGGCCTTGCGCAGGGGCTCGGGCCAGTGCGCTTTGCGCTCGAGCCAATCGACCACGCGCTGCTCGCGTTGCTCCGCTTCGCGCGCGGCCAGGGGTGCGGGTTCGCGCACCAGGAGCGTCGTGATGACACCGACGGCCATCAGTCCCGCCATCGCGGTATAGGCCATCGACCACCCGTGACGGATCGCTTCGAGCTGTTCCGGGCGGCTCGCGATCTCGCCAGCTGATTCACCCGCAATCCAGAACGCGCCTGCCGTGCCGACCAGGATCGCGACGCGATAGCCGAGCTGGTAGGCGGCTGCCATCGCGCCCTGAAGATCCGCAGGCGCCGACTCGATTCGCCAGGCGTCGAGGGCAATATCCTGCGTCGCCGAGGCGAACGCCACGAACAGCGCGCCAATCACGACCGGCGTGAGGTTGGCCGCGGGATCGGTCTGCGCGAGATTCAGGAGCCCAAGCGCGACACCGACCTGCGCCAGCAGCATCCAGCTGCGTCGCCTGCCGAGCCAGCGATTGAGGAAAGGCAGCGGGACCCGATCGACGATTGGTGCCCACAGCACCTTGACCGAGTACAGGACCCCGACCCAGGCCAGCATGCCGATGGTCGCGCGCTCGATGCCGGCCTGCCGCAGCCAGGCGGACAGTGTCTGAAACACCAGCATGAACGGCAGGCCGGCCGAGAAGCCGAGGAACAGCATCGCGGCGACGCGGGATTGACGGTAGACGAGAAGAGCGTCGAGCCACCCGCGAGAGCCAGAGCGATTCGCGGCGCCAGGCGCGTCGTCGGTCAAAGGTCGTAGTCCATGATCAGCGGCGCGTGATCGGAGAAGCGGTGCGCCTTGAAGATGCTCGCGCGCTGCGGCGCTTCGCGCAGCGAGTTGCTCACCACCTGGTAGTCGATGCGCCAGCCGACATTCTTCTCCCACGCGCGGCCGCGATTCGACCACCACGTGTACTGATCCGGCCTGGCGTTGACCTCGCGAAACGCGTCGACATAGCGCATCGGCCCGAACAGCTGATCCAGCCACGCGCGCTCCTCGGGAAGGAATCCCGAGTTCTTGCGATTGGAGCGCCAGTTCTTCAGGTCGATCTCCTTGTGCGCGATGTTCCAGTCACCGCACAACACGTACTGGCGACGGCCGCGCCCGAGCTTCTCGAGGTGTGGAGCAAAGCAGCCGAGAAAGCGGTTCTTCGACGCCTGCCGCTCGGGCCCGGCAGAGCCCGAGGGCAGATACAGCGAGACCACGCTCAGCCTGCCGAAACGTGCTTCGAGGTAACGCCCTTCGCGATCGAATTCTTCGATGCCGAAGCCGCGCACGAGCGCGTCCGGCTCGCGCCGCGTGTACAGCGCCGTCCCCGCGTAACCCTTGCGCTCGGCGTCGAAATAGAAGGAGTGATAGCCGCGCGGCCGGAAGTCCTTCGTGAGCTGGGCTTCCTGCGCCTTGGTCTCCTGCAGACACACCACGTCGGCGCGCTGGCGCTTCAGCCAGTCGAACAGTCCCTTGCTCGCGGCCGAGCGGACGCCGTTGACGTTGAGAGTGATGATGCGCACGCGCGGAGTATACTTCGCCGCCCATGCTTCCCCACCAGCAGCGATTCATCGACCTCGCGCTCGAGCTGGGCGCGCTGCGCTTCGGCGAGTTCCAGCTGAAATCCGGGCGCATCAGCCCCTATTTCTTCAACGCCGGATTATTCAGCACCGGCCGCGCGCTGTCCGTTCTCGGCCGCAGCTACGCGGAGACGATCACACGCTCCGGCATCGAGTACCACATGCTGTTCGGCCCGGCATACAAGGGCATTCCGCTGGTGGCGGCGACTGCCGCAGCGCTGGCCGAAGCTCACGGGCGCGACGCGCCCTTCGCATTCAATCGCAAGGAAGCGAAGGATCATGGCGAGGGCGGCATGATCGTCGGCGCGCCGCTCGCTGGAAAAGTGCTCATCATCGATGACGTGATCACGGCCGGCACCGCGATCCGTGAATCCGCGGCAATCATCACCGGTGAACGCGCCAGCCTCGCGGGCGTGATCCTCGCTCTCGATCGCCAGGAGCGCGGCCAGGGCCGGAAGTCAGCGGTGCAGGAAATAGAAGAGTCCTACGGGATTCGTTGTGTGAGCATCATCACACTTTCGGACCTGATCGAGTCGCTGGACGCGACGCGACATAACAAAACGAGAGACGCCCTGCATCGTTACCGTGCCGAGTACGGTATTTAGCGACAGGTACTGCGGCGCTGCACATTTGCCTATTGCGCAAGCGGCAGCGACCTGAGTAAATAGCCCGCCGCTTCGCCGGCCCCGGAAATACTACGTTGAAAAGCTTGCGCATCGCACCGGCTCTGCTCACCGCGACCCTGGTTGTCGCGGGCCCGGCTGCGTCGCTCGCCGCGACCAATGGCAGCGAGAAGCCGGTGTACAAGTGGGTGGACGAAAAAGGCGTCACGCACTACGGCGACAGCATTCCGGCTCAATACGCCAAGCAGGAGCGCAGCATCATCAATCGCCAGGGCATCGAGGTCGGCCATCTCGATGCGGAAAAGAGCGATGCGGAGCGTGCGCGGGATGCTGCACGCGATCGCGCCGCGAACGACGCGCACCATCGCGACCAGGTTCTGCTCACGACTTACGTGTCGGTCAAGCAGATCGAGCAGCTGCGCGATCAGCGACTCGATCTCATCGAAGGACAGGTCAAGGTCACCGCGCAATACCTCGACACCTTGCAGGGCCGACTGCAGGATCTGCAGACGCGCTCGCTGCTCTACAAGCCGTACAGCACCAACGAAACCGCGCGCCCGCTGCCGGACGGCCTGGCCGAAGACCTGGTGCGAACGGTCAAGGAGATCCGCATGCAGGAACGCAATCTCGCCAGCAAGCGCGAGGAGCAGAGCGTGGTCCGCGATCGCTTTCAGTCGGACATTACGCGCTACGTCGAGCTGACCACCGCGACCAGCAGACGCTGAGGCAGGGCTACTGCCGGCCCGAGTGACCGAAGCCGCCCGCACCGCGGCGGCTGGTCTCAAAATCCGCGACGATCTCGAACTCCACCTGCACCACGGGTACGACCACGAGTTGCGCGATGCGCTCGCCCGGCTGGATCGTGAACGGCTCACGCCCGCGGTTCCAGCACGACACCATCACTTGTCCCTGATAGTCGGAGTCGATCAGGCCGACCAGATTGCCGAGCACGATGCCATGCTTGTGCCCGAGGCCGGAGCGCGGCAGCAGCACTGCAGCCAGCCCCGCATCGTCGAGGTGAATCGCGATGCCCGTCGGGATCAGCTCCGCGCGCCCGACATCGAGCAGCAGCGGTTGATCCAGGCAAGCCCGCAGATCCACTCCCGCTGAACCCGAGGTCGCGTACTGCGGCAGCGGATACTCGCGACCAATGCGCGCATCGAGGATCTTGACCTTGAGACGCCGCTGCGCGTCCACCGCGACCGCCGGCTTGGGAGCAACGCTAGACATGCGCGAACCTGGCGGGGCTGGCAGCGCGCTGCCGGTAACGATCCGCGATCAGGTCGATCAGGCCGCGGGCGAGCTGCAGTTTCGATGCGCGCTCCAGCGTGTGACTGCCACCGGGCCACAACACGAGAAGCGCGTTCTCGTCGCAGTCGAAGGCGAGTCCTTCGCCCACCTCGTTGGCGGCGATCATGTCGAGGCTCTTCTTGACGAGTTTCTCGCGCGCGTGCTGCTCGACACGCTCGGTCTCGGCCGCGAAGCCGACAACAAAGGGACGGCGCGCGCTCGCGGCTACCGAAGCGATGATGTCCGGCGCCTTGACGAGATCCAGGCGCAGGGAGTCGCCGCTCTTCTTCAGTTTCTGCGCGAGCGGCGCCGGCGGCCGGTAGTCGGCCACGGCGGCGGCCGAGATGAAGATGTCCGTGCCGGGCAGCTCGCGATGCACCGCCGCGTACATCTGTTCCGCGCTCTCGACATCGATGCGCTCGACGCCAGGAGGCGTATCGATCGACACGGGTCCGCTGATCAGCGTGACGCGCGCACCCGCAAAGTAGGCCGCCTGCGCGACCGCGAAACCCATTTTTCCGGAGCTGCGATTGCTGATGAACCGCACCGGATCGATGCGCTCGCGCGTGGGGCCGGCGGTGATGACGACATGTAACCCGTCGAGCAGGCGCGGGCCCGGAACGAAAGCCAGCGCGCGCTCCGCAAGATCGAGCGGCTCGAGCATGCGCCCCGGACCGACTTCACCGCAGGCCTGATCGCCTTCGCCGGGGCCAAGAACCGCCACGCCGCGCGCCCGCAGAGTTGCGACATTGGCCTGGGTTGCGGCGTTTGCCCACATCAGGCGATTCATGGCGGGCGCGATCGCGATCGGTGATTCGGTCGCAAGACACAGCGTGCTCAGCAGGTCGTCCGCGAAACCCTGCGCCAGGCGCGCGATGAAGTTCGCGCTGGCCGGCGCCACCAGGATGAGCTGCGCCCAGCGGGCGAGCTCGATGTGGCCCATGGCCGCCTCCGCCATGTTGTCCCAGAGCTCTGTTCGCGTCGCACGACCTGACACGGCCTGGAACGTCAGCGGCGATACAAACTTCTGCGCCGCTTCAGTCATCACCACCTGAACTTCGGCGCCGCGTTCCATCAATCGACGCACGAGATCGGGGCTCTTGTACGCCGCGATTCCGCCCGTGACGCCGAGCAGAACGCGCTGGGGGCTCGATTCACTCATGGCCGCCATTATCCGAGCCCACGCGAGAGCCGGCAAACACCTTGAGGGCATGGTGACATTCCGGTTTTCTTGACTCACTGGTGACATATGCGCACTGCGTCCCGCGGCGGTGGCAGCGAGGATGTGGGCTGCGCCCTGCGGGGAGTCCTGTGATGTCGATACGTGACTGGCCCAGTGGGGAACGGCCGCGCGAGAAGCTGCTGGAACTTGGCGCGAGTTCGCTCTCGGAGGCAGAACTGCTCGCACTGGTGATAGGCACCGGCACCCGTCGCGCCAGCGCGGTAGACGTGGCGCGCGGGCTGCTCAAGGAATTTCGTTCGCTGCGTGGCGTGCTGAGCGCCGACATCGAGCGCTTCTGCCAGCATCCGGGACTCGGCCCCGCACGCTATGCGGAACTGCAGGCGGCGCTCGAGCTCGCACGGCGTCATTACCAGGAAGCCCTGCAGACCGGGCCGGGGCTCAACTCCCCGCGCGCCACACGGGATTTTCTCGTGGCACGGCTGCGCGACCGCAGCTACGAGGTGTTCTGTTGCCTGCACCTCGACAACCGCCACCGCCTGATCGCCTTCGATGAGCTGTTTCGCGGCACGATCGACGGGGCGAGTGTGCATCCGCGCGAAGTCGTCAAACAGGCGCTGGCGCGCAACGCCGCGGCCGTGATCCTTGCGCACAATCATCCGTCAGGCGTGGCTGAGCCCAGCCAGGCGGACGAGTTGATCACGCAGCGGCTCAAGGAGGCGCTCGCACTCGTCGACATCCGCCTGCTCGACCACGTGATCGTCGGTGATGGGGCCTGCCTCAGCTTCGCGGAAAAGGGCCTGATCTGAGGTGACTTGCCGGAAGAGGCCGTTTCGGCTATCTTTTCGCGCTCTTTTGACACGCCCGCCGCTGTAACTCTCTGGCTGGCGGCACAATTTCGAGGCAGCATCCATGTCCCGAGTCTGTCAGGTCACCGGCAA
>DATBIF010000083.1:0-11056 GCA_036557045.1 Steroidobacteraceae bacterium | reverse complement strand
GCCGGGGCAAATGAAGTGTGCTCGGGGGGCAGAGCCTTGGTGTACGTCTCGAGCGCTGCGCGGAATTCCGTCTCGGCCTCCTGCAACCTTCCCGCATCGTGCAGCAGGATCGCGAGATTCGCCTGGCTGGTGCCGACATTGGCATGTGTGGGGCCGCGCACGCGGACGTTGAGATCGAGCACTTCGCGCAACACCTTTTCAGCGCCCGCCACATCGCCCTTGCGCCGGAGAAAGCGCCCATAGTTCGAGAGCGCGTCGATGGTGTACGGATGCTCGGGTCCGAGCACGCGGCGCAACTGTTCGTTGGACTTCACGAACAGTGGCTCGGCCTCCGCGAACTTGCCCTGCATCTGCAGCACGTAGGCAAGGTTGTGAGTCTCCATGATGACCCGCGGATAATCCTCGCCGAACGCCGGCCGATCGACCTTGAGGGCGGCATCGAGCATCTGCGCCGCCTCGTCGTAATGACCGACGAACGCGAGCAACGAGGACATCTCATTCATCACTTGTGCCGCTTCCGGTGTGCCCAGGAGTCCGCGTCGTGAGTACAGCGCAAGGCTGTCACGAAAGTACTGCTCCGCGACCTGTTGCTCGCCGCGCTCGAACGCGACCCGGCCCAAGTCGGTGAGTGTCTCCGCCACTTCGGTCGCGTCCGGGCCGAGCAGCTCGCGGCGCATCTGCAGTGCCTCCTTGAGGCGCGCTTCGGCTTGCGCCTGCTTGCCCTGGGCCATCAACGCATTCCCGATCTCGTTGAGCATGGCCGCCACTTCGGGATGCTTAGGCCCGTGGACCTCGATGAGTCGCGCGAGATTCTTCTCCAGCATGGGCTCAGCCTCGGCGCCGAGGCCCAGGCGGTTGTAGACGCGGCCCATGGTTCCCAACAGAGCGGCGCGTGTGTCCGGCTCAGCGGCGAAGCGTGACTCGATCTGCTGCGCGCCGACCTCGAGGAGCTCTTTTGCGGTCACCGACTTGCCCTGGCCGCGATACGGATCGGAAAGCTCGAAGATATCCACCAGGAACGATGACACCTGCTCAGCGCGAGCTCGCTCGCGCGCAATGCGCCCCACTTGCACCGACATCGCGATGGCGAAGCCCGCGAGCAGAAGAATCGCGGCCGCTGTGACGCTCACACCGACCACATGGCGCGCGACGAACTTGCGGGTCCGATAGATCCAGGTATCGCGCGCGGCGAGCACCGGGTGGCCGGCAAGGTAGCGGCGCAGATCGGCCGAGAGCTGCTCGGCATTGGGGTAGCGGCGCTCGGGCTCCCCGTGCAGCGCCTTGGTGACGACGGTATCGAGATCCCCGGACAACATGCGCCTGAGCTTCTGGGGCGTCGAGCCCCGTTGACCGGCGATCGTGGCCGCGTCCTCCCCTTCAAGCGCGCTTCGACCCAGCGCGGGCACTTCCGCCATCCGCACGTCGCGCTCGAGCTCGCCCATCGACATCTGGTGCCGCCGGTACGGCCGGCGCCCGGACAACAACAGGTACAGCAGGATCCCGAGCGAATAGACGTCCGTCGCCGTCGTCACGGCCCGTCCGAGAATCTGCTCAGGCGCCGCAAAATCCGGCGTCAACGCCCGACCGCTGAGTCGCGTGAGCTCCGTCTCCTCGCCCGGCTTCTCGGGCTCGATGAGCTTCGCGATACCGAAGTCCAGCAGCTTGATCGCGCCCTGCGCGGTGACCAGGATGTTGGGCGGCTTCAGGTCACGGTGAACCACCAGGTGCGTGTGCGCGTGCGCTACCGCGTCACAGACCTGCAGGAACAGTTGCAAGCGCGCAATGACGTCGAGGTTGTGCTCATCGCACCACTGATCGATCGGCTGGCCTTCGACGTACTCGAGCACGAAGTACAGCACACCGAATGAAGTCGCTCCGGCATCCAGCAGGCGAGCGATGTTTGGATGAGACAGCTGTCCCAGGATCCGGCCTTCGCGCACAAAACGTTCGCGTGCGGCCGACTGTGCAACGTGCGCATGCAGTACTTTCAGGGCCATCCGGCCTTCGAAGCGCCCGTCGATGCGGCGCGCCAGCCACACCTCTCCCATGCCGCCGGCGCCGAGTGGACGCTCGAGCTGATACGCGCCGAACCGGGCGCCCGCCTCGAGCATGGGTGTCGGCGCCACACCGGCATCGGCTACGACGTCGCCGCCGAGAAAATCCTGCGCTTCCGCCTCGCGATCCGCGCCGAGGAGCGTGATGACGTGCGGATAGAGGTCTGGCCGGGCTGCAGCGAGCGCGGCGAGCTGCTGCTCGCGCTCCGGCGACGCCACCGCGAGCAGCTGCTCGAAGCAGGCCAGCGCTTCGCGCCAGAGCTCCGCCGAGGGTCGCGCGACGTCCATGCTAGTCCGCGCCGGCCCGCAGTTCCTTGTAGAGGAAGGCGCGCGCCTTCTGCCAATCGCGCTTCACCGTCGCAAGAGAGATCTCGAGGGTGTCGGCGATCTCCTCCAGTGACAGGCCGGCGAAATAGCGCAACTCCACGACCTGGTGCGCGCGGGCATCGATTTGCGCCAGCTGCTTGAGCGCTTCATCGAGCACCTCGACGTCCGGTGCCGGCGCCTCGAGCTCCGCATCGTTGCTGGTGAGCGTGACGCGCACCTCATGCGCACCTCGTTTGTGCGCGCCTCGGCGACGCACGTAGTCGACGATCACGCTGCGCATCACGCCCGCGGCGTAGGCAAAGAACATTCGCCGGTTGGCACCCGGCATCTGCGGCTGGCGCACCATGCAGAGATACGCCTCGTGCACGAGGCTGGCGGCATTGAGGTTGGTAAACGCCGCCTGGTGCACGAGCTTCTGACGGGCCAGGCGTTGCAACTCCCCGTAGACACTCGCGAACAATTCGTTGTTCGCCTGAACGTCGCCCCGGTGTGCGCGCTCGAGCAGGACAGTGACGTCGCCCAAAGCCCTCCCCCGGCTTCTCCAGGCGGCTGGAAGCCTAACGCCTCCCGCGGCCGCGGTCAGCAGACAAGGCGCTGCGCCGCGCCATGCGGCACCTGGTGTGCGCCACCCACAGGCGGCAGAGGACCCGGATCCCCCCGTCAAGGGAGACCGGCTGCCCGTTCCCCTAGTACTTTCCGCCAATAGAAGCGCACCAAGCGCCGTTGTAGCATTGCGGCGCTGGTCGCACTTTTGGTCCCCCAAGGGAGAATCAATATGAATGTTTACGGGAAGTTGGTCGTATTGGCGCTCGCCGCGCTGCCCATCGCGGCGATGGCGGCCGAAGGAGAAGGAGAACAGCTGAGCTGTATCAAGGATGTGGCCTTCAGTCACGAGTTCCTGGATCGGTATCCGAATGCCGCGCCGGCCTGCCGGGAAGTCAAGGAGCAGGATGGCGAGAAGTGGATCCGTTTCGAGTCCAAGGTCGCCAAGGTCAACAAGGGCGTGGTCACCCTGGATTTCCTGAACGTTCGCGGCGATACCCTGGCGACGGTCATGGTGAAGCCGAAGGAAAATGCACGCGTGATGATCGACGGGAAGAAGAAGAAGTATTCGACCCTGCGTGCCGGTGACAAGCTGAGCTTCTGGATGCCGGAGAAGCGCTTCGGCTTCTACTCCGAGCCCGGTGCAGCGAAGGTCAATCAGCTCGAGATCGTTTCCGATACGGCAACGAAGTAGTTTCCAGTTCGTTCCTCGATTCCGGCGCGAAGGCCCGAGCCTTCGCGCCGGTTCTGTCCATGCTGAGACCGGTCGATCCTGCGGGCGCACTTCTCTCGCGACGCGAACTGTTGCTGGGCGGCGCGTGCCTGTGCTGCTTCCCTGGTCTCGCTTCGACGACTGCCTCGACCCCGTCGCTGCAGGAAGTGGCCCCCGGCATCCACATTCGCGCTGGCGTGGATGAGGAAGCCAGCGCGCAGAACGCCGGCGGGATCGCCAATATTGGTTTCATCGTCGGGCGCAACGCCGTCGCCGTAGCGGATCCTGGCGGGAGCCTCGCCGACGGCGAGCGGCTGCGCGACGGCATTCGTCAGGTCACCCGGCTCCCGGTCCGCTACGTCATTCTTTCTCACGTCCATCCCGATCACATCTTCGGAGCCGGCTCCTTCGTGGCCGACAAGCCCGCTTTCGTGGGACACGCGCGCCTCCCCTACGCGCTCGGCCAGCGTGGCGAGTACTACCGCAAGCGGCTCGAGAAGATCCTGGGCAAGGA
Source organism: Steroidobacteraceae bacterium (assembly GCA_036557045.1). Taxonomy (GTDB): domain Bacteria; phylum Pseudomonadota; class Gammaproteobacteria; order Steroidobacterales; family Steroidobacteraceae; genus DATBVX01. Next base: position 6,906 of record DATBIF010000083.1, on the reverse strand, counting down.
CAGTGCGGGGCCGGTCGTCGCACCCACGATGCTGGTGAAGGATCGCACCGCTATCGACCTGGGCGGTCGGACCCTCACGCTGACGGCGCACGCGACCGCACATACCGATTGTGATCTGAGCATTTTCGACCACGACACCCGCACGCTCCTGCCGGCCGACCTGCTGTTCGTACGTCGGGTCCCGTCGCTCGATGGCAGCATCACCGGATGGCAAAAGGAGCTTGCCGGACTCAAGGCGCTGAATGCCCAGCTCGCAGTCCCAGGGCATGGACCGGCGAGCGTGAAGTGGCCGTCCGGAGCCGCCGACCTCGAGCGCTATCTCGAAGTTCTCTTGCGCGAAACCCGTGCGGCGATCGCCAAAGGCATGGAGCTCGGCGAAGCCGTGCAGAGCGTGGCGCAGTCAGAGCGTGGTAAGTGGACACTCTTCGACGAGTACCACGGCCACAACGTTACCAAGGCCTTCAAGGAGCTGGAGTGGGAGTAACCATCAGCGGCTTGCCCGCGCGATGCGGCGCGCTATGCTGAGCGCGTAGCCATGAGGAACCCGAGATGCCGACCCTGAAAGCATCGATACCGGCCTGCGTGCTCTGCCTGCTCGTATCGTTCGCCCCGACCTTGCGCGCCCAGGTGACGGACGCCGAGGATGCGGCCGCGCGCGCCGAGCGCTGGAAGGCGCTCCAGGAGGCCATTTTTGGCGATCGCAAGGTGCAGGACGGAACGGGGGTCATCGAGCTCGATGTGCCGCCGCGCGCCCTGGATGCAGCGCTGGTCCCTGTCGGCTTGCAGCTCGTGGGGAACAAGCCGATCAAGTCCGTGTACCTCGTCATCGACAACAATCCATCGCCGCTGTCGGCGCATTTCACCTTCGGCCCGCGCGCGGATCCACGCACCTTGAAGCTGCGTGTCCGCGTCGACGAGTACACGCTGATGCACGCCGTGGCCGAGACGCAGGATGGCAAGCTCTATCTCACCGAGAAGTTCGTGAAGGCGGCGGGAGGGTGCTCCGCGCCGGCCGGCACCTCCGAAGAGCAGGCGCTGCAGGAAATGGGGCGCATGAAGCTGCGCCTGCTCGGCGACTTCGCCGCCGGCAAACCAGTCCAGGCACAGATCATGATCCGGCATCCGAACTTCAACGGCATGCAGATGAACCAGATCACGCGCTTCTACACGCCGGCGCGATTCATCCGCAGCACCGAAGTTACCTATGACGGCGCGCGGGTCTTTCACCTGGACTCGGACATCTCGATGAGCACGGACCCGGTCATCGTTTTCGGCTTTGTGCCGCAGGCCAAGGGCACGCTGAAAGTCGCGATCCAGGACAGCGAGGACGCCTCCTTCGCCCACAGTTTCCCGGTTCCCGAACCCGCGAGCTGATCGGTAAGCATGTCAGCCCGCTCGGTCGCGCGCGGCGTCTGGACTTCGCTCCTGCTGCTCGCTTCGTTGTCGGGCCAGGCGGCGGATCCGCCAGCCGGTTCCGACCAGGCGGCTTCGTCAGCCAGCCCTGAAATAACGACATCCGCCGAAGAGCCAGCGGACTTCTGGACCGGGCCGATCAATGGACCGGTACCGCTGACGCTCGCGGGTGGCGCCGTCATCCATACGCAGGAGCTCGACGAGCTGCTGAAAAAGGGTGATGTGATCCTGATCGACGTGTCGAACCGGCCACGTCGCCCGGAAAACCTCGCGCCCGGGGCGCCCTGGCTGCCGACCCCGCATCGCTCGATTCCGGGTACGGTCTGGATCCCCGGCGCGGGCGCAGGCGCCATTGCGCCAGAGATCGACAGCTACTTTCGCGACCGGCTGGCGCAGCTCACCGGCAACGATCTCGATCACCCGATCGTCATCTACTGTCACGAGCGCTGTTGGCTGAGCTGGAATGGCGCTAAGCGCGCCGTGCGTTACGGTTACCGCGCCATCCACTGGTTCCCGGAGGGAATCGAAGGCTGGCGCGCGGCCGGCCTGGAAGCCGTTGTGGTTGAGCCGAGCGCCCCGGCTCGCGCCGCGCCCTGACTTCTTCACCGCTCGCATCGGACGGGCGCGCGCCGGTTTTGCGTCAGCGCGCCTGGCGACCGTCAGAAATGCACTTCGATGCTGAGCTTGATGGTGTGATCGGGCGTCTCGTTGTTCAGACCTTCGAGCAAGCCCAGCCCGATAGTCAGGCTTCGGCCTTCACCGCCTTCGCCAGCGTCCGACAGCGCGCCTGGCGCAGGACCCGCAGCGACTCGCGGCGTGCCCGCGAACTCGTAGCTGTAGTAGAGGACGACGCCGATGCGGTGCTGCTCGAAATCGCCGAACAGGCGCGCCGCCTCCGCAGGATTGCCGCTATCGCCGATCCGCTCGACGGTCCCATAGCCCTCCACGGCAAGCGCCCACGCGGGAGTGAACTCGTACATGAGCTGCGCCGCGTACGCGAAGTCCCACTTGTCATCCACCTTCTCGCCGGGATCGACGTGGCCGCCGAACTGATACACCAGCATCGGGACCGCCGCGGCGAACCACGATCCTGACTGGAACTCGACGATCGGTCCAAGCGTGAGGTTGTTGGGCTCGGAATGATCCGGCGGGCCTTCGAACTCCGCCACGACGCCGAGACCCGCGCCGTCACCGTCGCGCGGGACGAGGATGCCGATGAACTCGATGCCCGCGTCCGCGAGCTTCAGATCATCGAAGTCGTTCACCTGGTCGAGGCTCGGGGGCTCATCGAGCTGTTCCTTCTCGAACTCGATACCGATGCGCGTCTTGAAGTGGCGAGTGATGCCGATCTCGAGCTCGAGTGCATAGCGCGCACTGATGATGTCGTTGTCATCGACGACCAAATCACCCGGTCCGGTCGCTGCGACCTGCCGCGGCGGCTCGCCCCACGACCACGCATTCTGGCTCTGAAACTCGAAAGCGCCGGGCGCGCTGTCGAGCGTCTTCAGCTCGTACTGACCGATCACCGGGCCGCCCAGCACGGCATTGGGTGCGCTGACGCTCACCGCGACGAGCACAGCCACTGCAGCAGCGCTCCGACGACATGGCACCCGCCGACGGATCACGCCGGAATGGTCCATGCGGCAGTGCTGGTGGAAGGTGTCGTGAGGAACGGCGACGCGTGCTGTTTAAGCAAGGGCGGCTCTTTCTGATTGGCGCCGCGCCAAGGTATCGCACGAGTTACCCGTTCTCAAAAAGGATACTGCGGAGCGCGATCTTCGCGCTCCGCAGTTCAGGTGGATCCTCCCCTGGATCAGCCGTGCGCGGTGTCCCGATACCTCAGCGCACCCTCGAGGTCCACATACGCATCGGTCACGTCGTGAAAGCGGTCCAGCTCCTCGCGGTCCCGGGAATGATTGTCGTAGTAGTCGCGCAAGTGATGATAGTGCTCGGCCACCCGATCGAACTCGCCGTTCAACTCCTCGCGAGACTCGCCGCGGTCGAGCGCGCGATTGAAATCGTCGGCCGCCTTCGCGAGTGCTTCGGCATCGCGCACCGCATGGTCCTCGGTGCGATAATCGTTGCGATAGTCACGGTCGCGATAGTCGCGATCGCCATAGCTATAGCCACGATCGTCATTGTGACGCACGACTTCATAGAGACGCTGCGCACGGCTGTCGAGGTTGTCCGCGGCGCTTCGCAGGCTGCCGCCGCTCGTCGTCACGCACCCTGTCGCTGCCAGGAGCAGCGTGCACAATATCGCTGGCGTTCTCATCTGTTCACCTCCGTGTGCTCTCGATTCGAAGCCCTGCCAATCTGATGAATCAGAACCGGGGCCAGTGCGATAGTTCCGGCGAGCGTCGGATGCAGCTCCGCGCCTCGGACGATTCCTACGGCAGCGCTGCGCGTTGCCTGACGTCTCAGCGCAGCGACTTGAAGAATATCGTCGTCGCGCAGAGCGTGCCGTTCGGCCAGAGAGCATAGTCAGGAATCGTGCCGCAGCGCTGCCAGCCCATGCGCGCGTAGAGGCGCTCGGCCGCGCCGCCTTCGAGAGTGTCGAGAACCAGCAGGCTCTTGCCGGCGCTGCCGGCGCTGCGCTCAGCGGCGACCAGCAAAGCAGCACCGATGCCCTGGCGGCGTGCGCGCCGATGCACGAGCATCTTCACGACTTCGCCGCGATGCGGCTGATTCTCTGGTTGCGCCCACACGACCTGCACGGTGCCAACGATCCGGCCGTGTGCGTCCTCGGCGGCGAGCACGACCCGCTCGCCCCGATGCAGGCTCGCGGCGGTGCTGCGCCAGAATGACTCCGCCTTGGCGCGAGTCATGGGAGGCATGAAGCTCACCGACGCGCCACCCTCGACGCAATCGATCAGTACCTCGCTCAGCTCGCGGATCTCGCGCTCGCCCAGTGTCGGGAGAGACCGGATCTCGATGCCATCGATCACGTTCCTCTCCTCGGCGCGCGCGCCCGCTGGCTCGTAATGACCACGACATAGCGCGCGCTCCTGCGCGTGCGATTGCGAAAGGCGGTGGGCTGGTTCACCTGCATCGCGAGACAGTCGTCCTTCGTCAGGCGGCGCGTGACATTGCCGAGCGTCACCTCGATGGTTCCCTCCTGCACCCAGATCTGCTGGTGCAGGCCGGTCTCACGCACTGCCGCCTCGTAAGCCACGTGTGCGCCTGCGGGGAGCACGACTTCGACGATCTGGATCGGTGAGGGGAAATTGGCCGGAGATATGTTGCGCCGGACATAGCCCGAACCGGGGTCGCGCCAGGAGGTCCGATCGGCACTGCGCGAGAGCGGATTCGCGGGCGCACTCGAGTCCTCGAACAGCGTCGCGAGGTGGGCCCCCAGCCCCACCGCAATCTTCTGCAGCACGACGGCCGTCGGGCTGCTCTCGCCGCGCTCGACGAGCGACAACATCGAGCGACTCACGTCGGACTTCGCGGCGAGAGCATCGAGCGTCATGCCGAGTTCGGTGCGCAACTCCCGGACGCGGCGCGCGATCCTGGCATGGACATCGACCGGGCCCGCAAGCGCGCGTGCTTCATCCTTCATACTGGAAATAGTGTCCAGTAGGATGGAAATAGTCAACCGCGAGAGGAGCGGTCAGGCGTCGCTGCGGGTCCCCGCCACGACCACGAATTCGCCCGGAACCCGGTAGCCGTATCCGACCCGCCACGGACTGATCGCCTCGGCGTAGCGCTGGCGCACGCGCGTGCGCACGTCGGCACCGAAGCGCGACCAGGCGAGCGCCACGGGGCCGCCGACGAAGGCCGCATCGCACGCCTCCTCGACATCGGCGTAGTCGAGCGTCGTGGTGATGCGCTGCTGTTCGATGGCCTGCAGACCGGCCTGAGCACACAGGCGTGCCAGGCTGTCGCGCTGCCCCAGCTGAAAGAACAGCGGGCAGACGTCGCTTTCGACCTCGGCCTCGACGATGGGGAAGACCGGCGACCATCCACAGCGCGCTCGTTCTCCCCACACTGCGATGACAACGCGCCCGCCGGAGCGAGCGACTCGCCTCATCTCCCTGACGGCGCGGAGCGGATCCGGGACGTACATGAGGCCGAGCGCACACAGCGCGACGTCGAAGCTCGCATCCGGCAGCGCGAGCGTTTCGGCATCCATGCGCGCGAAGCTCGAGTTGCTCAGCCCCTGTCCCGCCGCGCGTCGCCGGGCGACTTCGACCATCTGGTCCGAGATATCCACGCCGACGACGTTGCCAGTGGGACCGACGGCTCTCGCGGCAGCGAGCGAAACCAGGCCGGTTCCGCATGCAACATCCAGTACGCGTTGTCCGGGCACCAGCGCTGCGCAGCCGAGAAGTTTGCCCTGCGCAACGGCCAGCTGCGCCTGCCAGAGCGGCTCATAGTCGTCCGCAGCCAGGTCCCAGCCGTAGCGCTGGATGCGCCGTTGGAGCCTGGCCTCCATTCAGGGCGTGATGACGATTTCGGCATATTCGCTCGGCACGATCAGCGCATCCGGGCCGCCGCGATTGAGGCTGTTGAGCAGATCGGTAAAGTCGCGCTCGAGCGCACCCGCCTTGTCGGCAGGCAGCGCCGCGAAGGCCTTGTGCACAGGACCGTACCAGGTGCGAAAGATATCGATGAAGTGTGCGGCCGAGCGGTATCGGAAATTGAACAGGCGCGGCGTGATCCTGATGCGCGCGCGCTGGCCGAACAGGTCGCGCAGATGTGATTCGTCTCCCCACAGCGCGGGCGATTGCACGCCTGGAGGCGGCGGCAGATGACGAGCCAGCGTCTTGAACAGCTGGCCGATGAATCCTGCCGGCGTCCAGTTGGCCAGGCCGATGCGGCCGCCCGGCCGGCAGACGCGTGCCAGCTCCAGTGCCGAAGTCGCATGATCCGGCGCAAACATCACGCCGAAGGTCGAGAGCACGGCATCGAAACTCGCGTCCTCGAAGGGCAGCGCTTCGGCGTCGGCAAAGTGAAACTCGACGTCGAGCCGCTCCGCGCGCGCGCGTTCGGCACCTCGGTGGAGAAGCTCCGGCACGTAGTCCGTCGACACCACGTGGCAGCCACGGCGAGCGGCGGCGAGCGTCGCGTTGCCGTTGCCAGCCGCCACGTCGAGCACGCGCTCGTCAAAACGCAGGTCACAAGCTTCGGCGAGCATCTCTCCCACGATCTGCAAGGTAGTGCCGATGACGGCGTAGTCGCCGCTCGCCCAGGCGGTCTGCTGCCGGCTCTTGATCGCGGTGAGATCGATCGCTGCATTCATGGCGGTGCTCCAGCTGCTGAAGGATGGGCGCGTATTTGAATGCGCGCGTTGCCTGCGAATCCTGCTCGCGCGTCGGCGCGGCCTGTCCGGCCGTCCATGCCTGACATGAGGGTTGGCGCAGCGTCCGGGATTCTTGCTCGGGCGTCCTTTGTCGGGTCCAGCGAGCGGCTCACCCCTTGGCGTCACTGGTCGAAGCGCCCACAATTCCGGGCCACCGTGATCGGGTGTGTTCCACCATGACCGAGCAA
>DATBIF010000082.1:0-4741 GCA_036557045.1 Steroidobacteraceae bacterium | reverse complement strand
TGCGGGCGGATGCCGATCTCCAGATACAGGTCGCCCGCCGTGCCATTGCCGCCCGCGGGTTCGCCCTGGCCGCGCAGGCGGATCTGCTGGCCGTCGCTGACGCCGGCCGGGATCGTCACGCGAACCTCCTTCTCGCGCAGCGCCACACGCCCCTCGGGTGTCACCTCCGGGTTTCGCAGACGGATGGTGCGCTCCGCGCCTTCATAGGCGTCCTCGAGGTCGATCTCGATGCGCGCGTGCCGGTCTCCACCGCGGTGCCGGAACTCCGCACCCGCCTGCCCAAAGGGACTGCGCGAGCCGAACAGGTTGGCGAAGAAATCGCTGAACCCCGCGGCCTCCTCGCCACCGCCGCCGCCATAGGAGAACTCGAATCCCTGCCCCCAATCCGGAGGCGGACGGAATTGCTCGCCGGATTTCCACTGCGCGCCGAGCTGATCGTACGCCGCACGCTTCTCCGGATCGCGCAGCACTTCGTAGGCTTCCTGTACTTCCTTGAACTTCTCCTCGGCGTTCTTCTCCTTGCTGACGTCCGGGTGATAGCGCCGCGCGAGCTTGCGGTACACACGCTTGATCTCGTCCGCGCTGGCGCTGCGCTCGACGCCCAATACCTTGTAGTAGTCCTTGTATTCCACCGTTTAACACCTCGGAGACGACCGGCGCCCGGGACGACGCGCCGTCGAACCGGCGCAGATCTGGGTGTTACCGGGGCGTTTCAAGCCCGGCTGGCGACATAAATGAGCGCCGCCGGATTGAACTTTTCTCTTCTGTCGCAACCTTCTACGCCCCGGGAGGGGTGCCTGCTAGTATTCGCGGGGCCCCAAGTCTAATGCACTCACAGGTGTGAATTCATGAAGCGGATTTTCCTGTTCCTCGCCACCAACCTGGCGGTGATGGTCCTGCTCACGATCGTGGTCCACGCGCTCGGCCTGGACCGCTACCTCAATGCGCAGGGCTACAACCTCGGCGGCTTGTTGGCCTTCGCTGCCGTGTTCGGCTTCGGCGGTGCGTTTATCTCGCTGGCGATGTCCAAGTGGACCGCGAAGCGGCTGATGGGCGTGCAGGTCATCGCGCAGCCACGCACCGCCGACGAGAGCTGGCTGATCAACACCGTCAAGCAGCACGCGGACCGTGCCGGCATCGGCATGCCGGAGGTCGGCGTATTCGATTCGCCGGAGATGAACGCGTTCGCCACCGGTGCACGGCGCGACAGCGCGCTGGTGGCGGTGAGCACGGGCTTGCTCAATGGCATGCAGCGGCAGGAAGCCGAGGCAGTGCTCGGCCACGAGATCACACACGTCGCCAACGGCGACATGGTCACGCTCACCCTGATACAGGGCGTCGTGAACACGTTCGTGATCTTCCTGGCGCGCGTCATCGGCAACTTCGTGGACCGCGCAGTGTTCCGCAACGAGGGCGGCCGCGGCATCGCCTACATCGGCACGGTGATCGTCGCCGAGATCGTGCTCGGGCTCTTCGCCAGCATGATCGTCATGTGGTTCTCACGGCAGCGCGAATTTCGCGCCGACGCCGGCGGGGCGCGCCTGTCCGGTACCGGCAACATGATCGGCGCGCTCGAGCGCCTGAAGATCGAGCAGCAGCGTCGTCAGCCGCAGGGATTGCCGGAGCAGATGGCGGCGTTCGGCATCTCGGCCGGCGTCCCGCACGGCTTCAAGCGCCTCTTCATGAGCCATCCGCCGCTGGATGAACGCATCGCGGCGCTGCAGAACGCGCAGCCGCGCTGAAGAGTGACTGCCGAGGCGCGCGGGCCGGCTGGCCTGCGCGCCTTTTCATTGGCGCATACGGTTGACAGACCGTCCGGTCGCAGGCAAGAAACGCCTCATGTCGGTTTCGCGCATTCCCGCCGCGGCGCTCGCGCAACTCAAGTCCGAGCTCGGCGCCGGCGGCTTCCTCGAGCGGCCCGCGGACATCGAGCCCTTCGTGCACGACTTTCGCGGCATGTTCGCGGGCCAGGCTCCGCTCGTCGCCCTGCCCGCCAGTACCGACCAGGTGGCGCGTGTCGTAAAGACTTGCGCCGCGCATGGCGTCGGAATCGTTCCGCAAGGTGGCAATACCGGCTACTGCGGCGGCGCCACGCCTGACGGCAGCGCTTCGCAGATCGTGCTCGCACTCAGGCGCATGAACGGCGTTCGCGAAGTGAAACCGCTCGACTACTCGATGACCGTCGAGGCGGGATGCGTCCTCAGCCAGGTGCAGCAAGCCGCGCTCGATGCGGATCGCCTGTTTCCGCTGAGTCTTGGCTCCGAAGGCTCGTGCCAGATCGGCGGAAATCTCGCCACCAATGCGGGCGGCACTGCAGTCCTGCGCTACGGCATGATGCGTGACCTGGTGCTGGGCCTGGAAGTGGTTCTCGCCGACGGCAGGGTGCTCGATGGGCTCAAGGGGCTGCGCAAGGACAACAGCGGCTACGACCTGCGGCACCTTTTCATCGGCAGCGAGGGCACGCTCGGCATCATCACGGCGGCGTGTCTCAAGCTCTTTCCACGGCCCGCGGAGATCGTCACAGCATTCGCGGCCGTGCGTGACCCTGCGGCCGCCGTCGAGTTGCTGGCGGCGATACGCGAGAGCAGCGGCGACGCGGTCACGACTTTCGAGCTCATTCCGCGGCTCGCGCTTGATCTGACCGCGCAACACATCGCTGGTGTCACCGATCCATTGCAGAAGCGCTACGAGTGGTACGTACTCATCGAGCTTACGTCGTCGCGCGCCGGGCTCGACCTCGCTGCATCACTGGAAGGCGCGCTGTCCGGCGCGATCGAGTCGGGCCTGGTGCTCGATGCCACGCTCGCGTCGAGCTTGCGCCAGCGCGAGGCGCTGTGGCGGCTCCGCGAATCGATTCCGGAGGCGCAGCGCCATGCCGGCGCGAGCATCAAGCACGATATCTCGGTGCCGATCAGCGCCATTGCGGATTTCGTGAAGCGCGGCGGCGAGTGGCTCGCGGCGCACGTACCCGATGGCCAGCTCATCGCGTACGGACATCTCGGCGACGGCAATCTGCATTTCAATGTCCAGCAGCGCGCGGGCACTGATACGCGATCTTTCCTGGCACGCGCGCCGCAGATTCAACGGACGATCCACGATCTGGTCGCCGCGTATCGCGGCAGCTTCAGCGCCGAGCACGGCATCGGCCAGCTCAAGATCGGCGAACTCGCGCGCTACAAGGACCCCGTGGCGCTCGCGCTGATGCGTGAACTCAAGCGCGCTCTGGATCCGCAGGGGATACTGAATCCAGGGAAAGTGCTCGGCGCTTCCGCGCCCGGCGCTTGAGGTACATCAGCCACCCGGTGACCGCGAACAGCGGCATGCCGAGGCTCACGATCATCATCAATGTCTGCCCTGCCCAGCCGAAGTAGCTGCCGGAGTGCAACGGGAAGACGCTGCCCACGAGCCGTGCCGCCGGCGTGCGGTCGCGGTAGCGATCGTGGGCCACGACCGTACCGGTGCGGGAATCGATGCGCATGCTGCTGAACGCGCGTTCGTGTGCGGCATCGAGAGCGAGATAGCGAATCTCGAGCGGCCGCCCCGCACCGGCCTGCAAGTCCAGGTTGGCGGTGCGGAAACCGCCTGCTTGGCGCAGGAAGATGTCCCAGTTCCGTTGCAGTGCTGCGATGTCCAGCGCCTGTGGATCCTTCGAGCTTTCGCCGCGCTCTCTCGCACCTTGCGTCGGCCGGGGCGCTCCACTCCAGGAAATCAGCGCGTCGCGATACCAGTCATACGACCAGTACAGGCCGGTGAGGCCGGCGACGAGATAAAAGAGCAGCGCCCAGGTGGCGAGGATCGCGTGCAATTGCCAGAGGAACGGTCGGCCCCTCGCGGCAAAGTCGGGCTTGAGCCAGGCTCGCCACTCGAGCGCGCGCGCCGGCCAGCGAAGATAGAGTCCTGACAAGCAGAAGAAGATCAGCGCCAGCGTCGCTGCTCCCACGATCTGTTTGCCGGGCTCGCCGGCTGCGAGGTAACGGTGAACCTGGCGCGTGACCTGGAAGAACCTCTCACCGCGACGCGCGCTTCCCAGCAGCGTGCCCGTATAGGGATCGAAATAACGCGCTTCACCGCGACGCCCGCCCGCTGCCGTCGCGTTCACATCGCCGCGCTCGAACGTGATGCGCACCGCCGCGGCAGGATCCGACGAGAGCCCCACCGCCGTGATGCGTCTGCCCGGAGCCGACTGTGGTACCCGCTCCAGCAGTGCGGCGAGCGACAAGGCAGCCCGGGATTGCGGCGTCACCGTCATCACTTCGCGGTTGAGTGCACGCAACAGTTCGTCTTCGAACGACAGCAGTCCGCCCGTGAAGCCCACGACGCTCAGCACGACGCCCGCCGTGATGCCGAGGATCCAGTGAACCTGGAAGAGGGCCTGTCGCAGCATCGCCTCAGGGATCCGCCCAGCGACGCAGCAGGTTGTGATAGAGGCCTGTGAGCTGCACCAGGGCCGCGTGGTTCGGCGCCGCGGCGCTCAGCTGCTGGATCGAACTGTCGAGGTCGAGCAGCATCCGCCGCTCCGCGTCATCGCGCACCATGCTCTGGATCCAGAAGAACGAGGCGACGCGTGCGCCGCGCGTGACCGGGCGCACGTGGTGCAGGCTGCTCGACGGGTAGAGCACCAGGTGCCCCGCCGGAAGCTTGATGCTGTGAGTGCCGAAAGTATCTTCGACGACAAGCTCGCCGCCGTCGTATTCCTCCGGTGCGCTCAGGAACAGTGTGGCTGACAAATCCGTGCGCACGC
>DATBIF010000081.1:0-12153 GCA_036557045.1 Steroidobacteraceae bacterium | reverse complement strand
CGCGGGGCGTGGCTATACTCGGCCGCGAAAAGAACAACAATCCCTTTTCCGTCGATTCGATCGGGTTCAGCGGCGCGCACGAGCTCAAAGGGGGGTTTGCAATGTCTGACAAGAAACAGGTGGGCAGCGTCACCTACGCTCAAGCCGGCCAGGATTACTTCGCCCAGCGTGGCCTGAAGCGCTATGCGCGCATCTGGTCGCTGTGGGCGCTCGGCGTGGGCGCGGTGATCTCCGGCCACTACTCGGGATGGAATTTCGGCATCGGGCCAGGTGGGTTCGGCGGCATGTTCATCGCCGGCGTGCTCATCATGATCATGTACTGGGGATTGATATTCTCCATCGCGGAGATGTCCCCGGCCCTGCCGCACACGGGCGCGGCCTACTCCTTCGCGCGCAGCGCGATGGGACCGTGGGGCGGATTCATCGCCGGCCTCGCCGAGAACATCGAGTACGTGCTGACGCCAGCCGTGATCGTGTTCTTCATCGGCTCCTACATGACCGCGATCTTCGAGACCGGACCGCAGTATCAGCCGCTCTGGTGGCTGGGCAGCTACCTCGTGTTCCTGTATCTCAACCTGCGCGGGGTGGAGCTGTCATTCAAGGTCTCGGTGGTCGTGACACTGGGCGCGCTCGCCGTGCTGGTGGTGTACTGGATCAGCGCGGTCCCGTATTTCGACTTCCAGCACTGGGCGCTCAACATCGCAGTTGGTGCGGACGGCAAGGCCGTCGAGCTGCCGGACGGGCACGGCCCATTCCTGCCATTCGGCTGGGGCGGCGCCCTCGCCGCGCTGCCGTTCGCGGTGTGGCTGTTCCTCGCCATCGAGCAGCTGCCCCTCGCCGCCGAAGAGACCCATGATCCCAAGGAGCATATGCCGAAAGGCCTGATCCTCGGCATGGCGACGCTGGTGTTATCGGCCTTCCTGACGATGTTCCTGAACTCGGGCGTCGGCTCCGTGGAGGAAGGCAAGATGCATGGCGCGTTCACGCTCGGCGCATCGGCGGAACCGCTGCTCGACGGCTTCCGCGTCACGATCGGCGGCAACATCGCCAAAGTCCTGGCGTTCCTCGCCGTCATCGGACTGATCGCGAGCTTCCACACCATCATCTTTGCGTACGGCCGGCAGATCTACTCGTTGTCGCGCGCCGGGTATTTCCCGCAGTTCCTGTCGGTCACTCACGGCGCGCATCGCACGCCGAATCGCGCACTCGTCGCCGGGACGGTGCTCGGGTTCGCGGTGATGCTGGTGGTATGGTTCGTCGCGGGGGCGGAGCAGGGCGGCGCATTCATCGGAGGCACGCTGCTCAACATGGCGGTGTTCGGCGCAATGATCTCCTACGCGATGCAGGGACTGTCCTTCATCCTGCTGCGCAAGAACATGCCGAACATTACGCGCCCGTACCGCAGCCCGCTCGGTAACCTGGGCGCCACGGTCACGGTCGTCATCGCGCTCGCGACGCTCTACTACCAGCTGAAGGATCCCGTGTACCAGAAGGGCGTTTTCGGAGCGGCGATCTGGTATCTGGCGTTCATCCTGTACTTCGCGCTGGTGGGCCGCCACAAGCTGGTGCTCTCGCCGGAAGAGGAATTCGCGATCACCAAGGGTGCGCACGGCCATCCGGAAACGGAAGGCTACGGCAAGACGAGTCTGTAGAGGGGCCCAGGGGTTCACCACTCTCCTCCGGGCGCGGCCCGGGGGAGAGACCGGTGACCGGAATTTCCAGCCATGCAGCCACGGCAAGTCCGCAACGCGCGCGACGCGCGCGCCATCGTCGAAGAACGCAAGCTCACGCACGTCAAGGTCGGCGTCTTCGACGTCGACGGCATCATGCGCGGCAAGTACATGTCGCGCGCCAAATTCCTGTCCGCGCTCGAGAACGGATTCGGCTTCTGTGACGTCGTGCTCGGGTGGGACGCGAACGACCAGCTGTATGACAACGTGACGTATACCGGCTGGCACACGGGTTACCCGGACGCGCCGGTGCGCATTCTTCCCGAGAGCTGCCGGCCGCTCCCGTGGGAAGACGACGGCCTGTTCTTCCTGTGCGAGTTTGCGCCGCCGGCCGATGCGCTCTGTGCGCGCGGCATGCTGCAGCGTGTGCTCGGGCGCGCGGCGCGGATGGGCTACAAGGCTTACGTCGGCTTCGAGTACGAGTTCTTCGTCTTCAACGAGACACCGGAGTCGGTGCGCGCCAAGAACTATCGCGACCTGACGCCGCTCGCGCCAGGCTTCTTCGGCTACTCGGCCATCCGCAACAGCGTGCACAGCGATCTCTATCGCCACCTGCTCGCGACCTGCGAGGCGATGGACTTCGGCATCGAGGGCCTGCACGAAGAGACCGGCCCGGGAGTGCTCGAAGCGGCGATCACCGTCGATGAGGCCGAAGCCGCCGCGGACAAGGCTTCGCTCTTCAAGACCTTCAGCAAGATCCTCGCGCAGCGCCAGAACAAGATGGTCACGTTCATGGCCAAGTGGTCGAAGGACTGGCCGGGACAGAGCGGCCACGTGCACATCTCGCTCAAGTCCAGGGACGGCAAGTCGGTGTTCTTCGATGCGAAGAAACCGCACACCATGAGCCACGCCCAGCATCACTTCGTGGCCGGCCAGCAGAAACTCCTTCCCGAGCTGCTGGCGATGGTCGCGCCGACCGTGAACTCCTATCGACGCCTCATCCCTGGATTCTGGGCGCCGACCGAGGCGACCTGGGGCATCGAGAACCGCACCTGCGCACTGCGCGTGATCCCGGGCAGCGAAAAGTCGCAGCGCGTCGAGTTCCGGATTGCGGCGGCCGATGCGAATCCCTACATCGTGCTCGCGGCCGCACTCGCCGCGGGTCTGCACGGCATCGAGGAGAAGCTCGAGCCCAGCAAGCCGGTCGAGGGCAACGCCTACGCACAGAAGTTCCCGAAGAACATGGCGCTCCCCGCGACACTCTGGGACGCGGCGCAGCGCCTCAAGGCGTCGAAAGTGGCGCGTGACTGGTTCGGTGACGCGTTCGTCGACCACTACGCGGCCACACGCGAGTGGGAGGAACGGGAATTCCGCAAGCACATCACGGATTGGGAACTGGCGAGGTATTTCGAGATCATCTGATCGAGGGCGCAATAGCGCCGAACCTCGGTCGCACGGGCTTTCGTGGAACTTCAACGCACCATCTCTCCGGTCGACGGGCGCGTCTACGTCGAGCGCCCGTATGCGACTCACGACGAGGTCGAGAACGCGCTCGCCGCGGCGACCCAGGCGCAGGCCGCCTGGAAGCGCGTGCCGGTCACCGAGCGTGCCCGGATCTGCCATGCCTTCGCCAACGCGTTCGAAAGACACGGGGACGCGATTGCGAGCGAGCTCTCCTGGCAGATGGGCCGTCCAATCAGCGTCGCGCCGGGCGAAGTGCGTGGCACGCTCGAACGCGCGCGCTACATGATCGATGCCGCCGAGAGCGCGCTGCGTGACATCGACGTCGGGCCAAAGGCGGGATTCACGCGCTTCATCCGCCGAGAGCCGCTCGGCGTCGTCCTGACGATCGCCGCCTGGAACTACCCGTACCTGATCGCGGTGAACAGCGTCGTGCCCGCGATCATGGCGGGCAACGCGGTCATCCTGAAGCACTCAGCGCAGACGCCGTTGTGCGCGGAACAGTTCGCCGCGTGCTTCCTCGAAGCGGGCTTGCCTGAGGGCGTGTTCCAGGTACTGCGCCTGACGCACGAAGACGCCGAGCGCGTCATCCGCGATGCGCGGATCGGCTTCGTGGCATTCACCGGATCCGTCGAAGGCGGCCACGCGGTCCAGCGTGCTGCGGCCGACCGGTTCGTCGGCACCGGCCTCGAGCTCGGCGGCAACGATCCGGCCTACGTTCGCGCGGATGCGAACCTCGATCACGCGGTCGAGAATCTCGTCGATGGCGCGTTCTTCAATTCCGGTCAGTCGTGTTGCGGCATCGGGCGCATCTACGTGCACGAGGCCATCTATCCGCGGTTCGTCGAGGCGTTCACGGCGCTGACACTTCAGTATCGTCTCGGCAATCCGCTCGATCCCGACACCAACCTGGGTCCCGTGGTGCGCACGCAAGCCGCGGACTCGATCCGTCGTGCGATCTCGCAGGCGATCAGCGCCGGCGCGCGGCCGCTCATCGATGAAGCGCAGTTCCAGGCGAGCAAGAAGGGCACGGCGTATCTCGCGCCGCAGGTGCTCATCGACGTGAAGGCCGACATGACGATCATGCAGGAAGAAACCTTCGGGCCGTTGGTGAATATCGCGCGCGTCGCATCGGACGAGGAAGCGATCCGCATGATGAATGACAGCCGCTACGGGCTGACCGCGTCGGTGTGGACCGCGGACGAGCAGGCAGCCATCGCCATCGGCGATCGCGTCGAGACCGGCACCTGGTTCATGAATCGCTGCGATTACCTCGACCCCGCGCTGGCGTGGGTCGGTGTGAAGGACTCGGGTCGTGGCTGCACGTTGTCAGTGGTCGGCTACGAACACCTGACGCGACCGAAGTCGTTCCACCTGCGGACCTCGACCTGAAATCAGCGCTGGACGCCCAGGCCCCGGACGCACGCAACTCAAGCGAGAACCTCCATGCCGGAAAGCAACCTGAAAGGCCGCTGGAACTACCCGACGAGCATCCGCTTCGGCGCAGGCACGGTTCGCGAGCTGCCTGCCGCGTGCAGCGAGCTCGGCATGCGCAATCCCCTGCTCGTGACTGAC
Source organism: Steroidobacteraceae bacterium (assembly GCA_036557045.1). Classification (GTDB taxonomy): domain Bacteria; phylum Pseudomonadota; class Gammaproteobacteria; order Steroidobacterales; family Steroidobacteraceae; genus DATBVX01. The sequence goes on along the minus strand of DATBIF010000081.1, from coordinate 7,447 downwards.
GCGGGGCTCGCACGCCTCGACATGGTGCGCAACGCCGTCGAGTCATGCCGCGCCGCGGGCCTCGGCTGCGCTGTGTTTTCGGATGTGAAGCCGAATCCGGTCGAAGAGAACGTGACCGCGGGCGTGAACACGTACCGGGCGGGCGCACATGACGGGGTCATCGCCTTCGGCGGCGGCAGCGCTCTCGACACCGGCAAGGCGATCGCGCTCATGGTCGGCCAGAGCCGCCCGATCTGGGACTTCGAAGACAAGGACGATTGGTACACGCGCGTGAATGTCGCCGGCATGGCGCCGGTGGTTGCCGTGCCGACGACCGCCGGCACCGGGTCGGAAGTCGGCCGATGCTCAGTGCTGACCGATCTGCGCGATCACACCAAGAAACTGATCTTTCACCCGCGCCTCCTGCCCGCCATCGTCATCGAAGACCCGGAGCTGCATGCGGGCCTGCCCGCGCAGATCACGGCGGCGGTCGGCATGGACGCGCTGTCACACAACCTCGAGGCCTACTGTGCGCCGGCCTATCACCCGCTTGCGGACGGCATCGCGGTGGAGGGCATGCGCCTCATCAAGGAGTGGCTGCCGAAAGCCTGCAAGGACGGCACCGACCTCGACGCGCGCGCGCAGATGCTCGTCGCATCCACAATGGGGGCGACCGCGTTTCAGAAAGGTCTCGGCGCGATGCACAGCATGAGCCATCCCTGCTCGGCGAATCTCGACACGCACCACGGCCTCACCAACGGCGTCGTGATGCCGTACGTCCTTGTCTACAACCGGCGCGCCATCAAGGACAAGATGGGGCGGCTCGCGGCCTACCTCGGCTTCAGGCGCGCCTCGTTTGGCAAGGTGCTCGACTGGGTGCTGGAGCTGCGCTCTACGATCGGAATTCCGAACACGCTTGCGGCCCTCGGGGTCAACGAATCACACGTCCCGGAGTTCGCCCGCATGGCCATGGCCGATCCGAGCACGCCGAGCAATCCGGTGAAGCTCTCGGTGCGCAAGTTCGAGAAGCTGTACAGCAACGCCATCAAGGGCGATCTCTAGCCGCGAAGCCGCCCTAGACCGGGGGCCCGCATCCGGGCGTTTTACTCAGGTCCCCTGCGCGTGCATCATGGCGTTCAAGGGTCCGTGAGTGACCCGACACAAGTTCTTATGTATACGGCATTTTTTGGTCTCGGCGAGAAGCCCTTCGCGATCACGCCGGACCCCAGGTACCTGTTCCTGAGCGAGCGGCACGCCGAGGCGCTCGCGCACCTCCTGTATGGCATCAACGAGTCGGGCGGATTCATCCAGCTCACGGGCGAGGTCGGGACCGGCAAGACCACGGTCGTCCGCAGCCTTCTTGGCCAGATCCCGAAGGACGCGGAAGTCGCGCTGATCCTCAACACGCGCATCACGCCGGCGGAATTCCTGCTGACGATCTGCGAGGAGTTGCGCGTGAGCGTCGCCGAGGGCGACCGGCACAGCGTCAAGGCGCTCGTCGATGCGCTCAACCGTCACCTGCTCGACGCTCATTCGCAGGGCCGGCGCGTGGTCGTGATCGTCGATGAGGCGCAGAACCTCAGCATCGAAGTGCTCGAACAGGTGCGCCTGCTCACGAATCTCGAGACCGCGACTCAGAAACTGCTGCAGATCATCCTCATCGGGCAGCCGGAGCTGCGCGAAGTCCTGCGGCGCGTGGAACTGCGCCAGCTCGCGCAGCGGATCACCGGCCGCTATCACCTCTCGCCGCTCACGCGGCGCGAAACCGCCGGTTACGTCCAGCACCGCCTGCGGGTCGCAGGTGCAACGGGCGAAGTCTTCACCAAGGGCGCGCTCGGGGAAGTGCACCGGCTGTCGCGCGGCATCCCGCGCATCATCAACGTGGTCTCCGACCGCGCGCTGCTCGGCGCCTACACCCAGGACGAGCACCGCATCACGGGTAAGCTGGTGCGCCGCTCGGTGTCCGAGGTGTACGGGCGGCCGGTGCTGCCAACCTGGATGAGTTGGGTGGGAGGCGGTATCGCTGTCGCCAGCGTCGCGGTGCTCGCCTTGAGTGGCTGGCACTACTTTCAGAGCGGTGAGCCGCAGCGAATCGCTGAGAACGCGACAGCGGCACTCGGTCGGCCCGATCAGACCGCGACGACGCAGGGTGCGGGCCCGGCGACCTCGCCCGTAGCGGCCGCCGCAACGGCGCAGCAGCCGATCACGGACGTCCTGAGCGCGCACTCGAGCGAGACGAATCTCGACTCCGCGTTCTCGAAGCTTTTCGCGCTCTGGGGCGCCAATTACCGGGCGGGCGGCTCCGATGCGTGCGACCAGGCTGTGCAGCAGGGTCTCGAATGCGTCATGCAGCGCGGCTCATGGGGTCAGCTGCGCGCGCTGAATCGCCCGGCGATCCTGATGCTGAGCGACGACGCCGGTATCGAGCACCAGGTGGTCCTCTCGCAGCTCGACGATCAGCACGCGGCGGTGGAGCTCGGCGGCAAGCACGAGCCGGTGAGCATCATCGAGCTGTCGAAGTACTGGTACGGCGATTACATGCTGCTGTGGCGCCCGCGGGTGGCGGGCGGCAAAGACCTGTCGCTCGGCATGCGCGGCGACGATGTCGGCTGGCTGCGCCACAGTCTCGAGAAAGTGCGCGGACTCGAGCCCTCCACGGATGGCGCAGACGTCTACGACGAACAACTGGCGCGGCTGGTCGAGGATTTTCAGCGTGCGCATCGCCTCACGGTCGACGGCATCGCGGGCATGCAGACCCAGATCGCGCTCGATACGGCGCTTGCCGATCCGGCCACGCCGTTCCTGCGCGCGCCGGTCGCGCCGGGTGGCTGACCCATGTCCTTCATCCTCGACGCCCTGCGCAAGTCGGAGCACGAACGCCAGCGCCAGACCGGCCCTGGGATCGCCGATATACGTGGGGCCGCCGTAGCGCGAGCGGGGCTACCGCCCTGGGCGCTGATCCTGGGCGCACTGCTCCTGATCAATGTGCTCGTGGTGGTTGCGCTGGCTTTCCGCGGCAGCTCCACCGGCAAGAGCGGCGCGGTCGTGAGCGCACCTCCCATCGAGTCTGCGCCGGCCACAAACAGCGCGCCCGCGGCCACCACCAACGTGCCGGCCGTCGCTGTGAGGGTGGCGCCGCCCAGCGCGCCGCCGACGCGCCCGCCAGATGTCACTCTGCGAGCTCAACCCTCATCGCGCGTTCCGGTGCCTGCAGCAGATGCGAGTACCGGCCCCGCTGAAGAGCCGGTGCTTCGACCGAAACCTGAACCTGCGCCCCGCGAACTATCGGCTGAGAGCTACGCGATGTTGCCGACGTACGGCGACGTCACGCTGCAGGGCGCGTCGCTCCCCGATCTGCACATCGATCTGCACGTCTATGCCGCGAAGCCCGCCGACCGGCTGGTGTTCATCAACACCCGCAAGTATCGCGAGGGCGGCCAGACGCCCGACGGCACCACCATCGAACGCATCACCCCCGACGGCGTCGTCCTCAACCACCGCGGCGTCCGCTTCCTGCTGCCGCGCCAGTGAGCACGGCTGTCGCCGCCGAGACCGCGAACCTCGACGGCGAACGCCTCAGCCTGGCGTTGCGCGCCGGCATTCGCCGGCTCATCGCCTGCCAGGAGCATCTCAACAAGATCAATGTCTTTCCGGTGCCGGACGGCGATACCGGGACCAACCTGACGCTGACGATGGGCGCCGTGCTCACCGCGCTGCGCCAGCACGAAGGGAAACATGCCGGCGAAGTGTTGAGCGCGGTGGCCGACGCGGCCATCGACGGTGCGCGCGGCAATTCGGGAGCGCTGCTCGCGCAATTCCTCGTGGGCCTCGCCGAGCGCATCGGCACGATGCCCACTCTGACCCTGGCCGTGCTCACCGAGGGTGCAGCGAGCGGGGCACGTTATGCGCGCGAAGCGCTGAGCGAGCCGCGCGAGGGCACCCTCATCACCGTGCTCGATGACTTCGCGACAGCGCTCGCCGCCCGGCAAGAGGCAGACCCCGGCGCCGATTTCCCCGCGATCTTTCGCGACGTGCTCGTGCACCTGCGCGCCGCGCTCGAGCGTACGCGCGAGCAGCTCGAGGCACTGGCGAGCGCGAATGTCGTCGACGCCGGCGCGCAAGGGTTCGTCGAGCTGGTGCAGGGCATCTCGGACTACTTCGACGGCAGGGCGCTCGCCGACGATGCACCGATAGAGGTCGAGCACGATTCGCAGGAGGCCGCGGGCGCCGAGATCGACCTCAAGGACCGTTACTGCACCGAATGCATCATCCACGGCCAAGACATCGATCAGCGCCGCTTGCGCGAGGGGCTGGCGAAGCTCGGGAGCGGGGTCGTGGTCGCGGGCACAGCCCGCAAGGCCAAGGTTCACGTGCATGTCAACGAGCCGCGCGCCGTGTTTCGCCTCGCGCGCGAGTTCGGCGCGGTCTCGGGCCAGAAAGCCGACGACATGCGCAAGCAGCAGGACGCCGCGCATCATCGGCGCCGCAGCGGCGTCGCGATCGTGGTCGATTCCGGCGCCGATATTCCCGAGGAAGAGCTCGAGCGCCTCGAGATCCACATGGTGCCGATGCGCGTGCACTTCGGCGAGCGCAGCTACCTCGACAAGGTCGCGATGCGACCGGACGAGTTCTATCGCGAGCTCGCGACCAACCCGCAGCATCCAAAGACGTCCCAGCCGCCGCCGGGAGATTTCCGGCGCATCTTCGAGTTCCTCGCTTCGCACTATGAAACGGTGGTGTCGATCAACGTCACGGCGCGCGTCAGCGGGACGCTGGGTGCCGCGCAGAACGCCGCGGAACGTGTGCGCGCGCATGGCAAGGTGATCGTCATCGACAGCATGAACGCCTCGCTGGGGCAGGGATTGCTGGCAATGTATGCAGCGGAGTGTGCCGAGGCCGGGATGAACGGTCGGCAGGTCGCCAACGCGGTGCGCGCGTTGATCCCGCACACCTTCACTTTTGGCCTCCTGAGGACTCTCGATTACGCGGTGCGCGGCGGCCGTGTTCCACGCTGGGTCAAGGCTTTGGCAGGCTGGCTGCACCTCACGCCGATCATGTTGAACCAGCGCAACGGCCGCGTGGGGGCCGGCACCGTGATCTTCGGCCGCAGCAACCTGCGCATCCGGTTCGCGCGACTGGTGCGGTCGCGCATGCGCGACGACGGCGTCTACCGGGTTGCGGTCGGGCACGCCAACGCGGAAGAGGAAGGTCGCGCGCTGCTCGATGAAATCTGCGCGGATCGCAGTAACATTCGTGATCGATACCTGACTGCATTGGGCCCCGCGATCGGCGTGCACGGCGGACCTGGAATGCTGGTCGTGGCTTTGCAGGACTACACGCCTCCGCAGGTTCCCCCATGAAGACTCGCTACGACTTTCACACCCTCGACGTGTTCACCCAGAAACGCTTCGGCGGCAACCCGCTCGCCGTGTTCCCCGAAGCCGCAGGCCTCGACACCGGCCTGATGCAGCAGATCGCCGGCGAGATGAATCTTTCTGAGTCGGTATTCGTGCAGCCGCCCACGGACTCACGCGCTCTCTGCAAAGTGCGCATCTTCACGCCCAGGCGTGAGCTGCCCTTCGCGGGCCATCCGACGGTGGGCACCGGATATCTCCTGGCGACGATCGGACGCATTGCGCTGCGCGAGGAACGCACCACGGTGCTCTTTGAAGAAGGCGTGGGGCTCGTGCCGGTCGAAGTGCGCGCGCGCGAGGGCCAGGCGGACTTTGTGCAGCTGTCCGCGGCCAAGCTGCCGGAATTCGGACCGCCGCCGCCTGACCGCAACCAGCTCGCAGCCCTGTTGCACATTGGTCCTGAAGACATCCTGGACGGCCTCGACCGGCCTCAGTCCGCGTCGTGCGGTGTGCCGTTCCTGTTCGTGCCGGTGCGTGATCGTGGCGTGCTCGCGCGTGCGACCCCGGATGCGGGCCGATGGCAGACCGGACTGGGCGATTATTGGGCACGAGAGATTTTCGTGTTCTGTCGCGACCCCGAGCTTCCCGGATCGAACCTGCGCGCGCGCATGTTCGCGCCTGAGGCCGGCATCATCGAAGACCCGGCGACGGGCGGAGCCTGCGCGGCCCTCGGCGGCTATCTCGGCGTGCGCGCCACGATTGCCGACGGCATGCAGCACTGGGTCGTCGAGCAGGGCTTCGAGATGGGGCGCCCGAGCCTGCTGCACATCGAGACCGACCTCAAGGGCGGTCGCGTCGCGGGGGTTCGCGTGGGCGGGCATTGCGTGCCCGTCAGCCAGGGCAGCCTGAGGCTCGATTCATGAAGATCGAAACGCTCGCTGTGCACGCCGGTCGCGAAGCCGATCCGGCGACCGGCGCAATCGTGCCGCCGATCCAGATGAGCACGACCTACGAACGCGACGCGGACGGAGGGTACTCGCGTTCCTACTCCTACACGCGCCCCGACAACCCGACGCGCCATGCACTCGAAGCGTGCATCGCGCAGCTCGAGGGCGGCACCCGGGCGGTGTGTTTCTCCTCGGGGGCCGCTGCCACGATGGCAGTGTTCAGCCTCCTCAATCCGGGCGATCACGTGCTCGCGCCGCTCGAGTGCTATCACGGCACGCGCCAGCTGCTGCGCGATTACCTCAGTCGCTCGGGCGTGCGCACCGACTTCATCGACATGCCGGATGCGGCGCAGATCGAACGACATGCCCGGCCCGAAACGCGTCTCATCTGGGTCGAGACGCCGTGCAACCCGACGCTCAAGGTGACCGACCTCGAGGTCGCCGCGCGTTGCGCGCGCTCGGTCGGCGCGCTCTTCGCCTGTGACAACACGTTTCCGACGCCGGTGCTGCAGCGGCCGCTGGAAGCCGGTGCGGATATCGTCGTGCACAGCTCGACGAAATACTTCGGTGGTCACAGCGACGTGATGGGCGGCGCCGTCATCGTGAGGGACGCGGATCACGCGACGGCATTGCGCACGTACCAGGGCGTCTGCGGCGCGGTCCCTTCACCCTTCGACTGCTGGCTGATCCGGCGCAGCCTCACGACGCTGCCACTGCGCGTTCGCACACAATCGGCGACGGCCCTCGAAATCGCGAAGTTCCTGCGCGGCCATCCTCGCGTGGAGCGCGTCTGCTACCCCGGGCTCCCGGACGACCCGGGACATGCGGTCGCCGCCCGGCAAATGACGGGCTTTGGCGCGATGCTGGGCGTATGCGTGCGCGGTGACGCCCGCGCCGCCATGGCAGTTTCGGCTCGTACGCGCGTCATCACCTGCGCCACCAGTCTCGGCGGCGTGGAGAGCCTCATGGAGCATCGTGCTTCGATCGAAGGGCCCGACACTCTGACGCCACAGAATCTGCTCAGACTGTCGGTCGGCCTGGAAAACCCCCAGGACCTGATCGAGGATCTCGACCAGGCCCTGAAGGGCTAGTTTTTCCGCACGAAACACCGGGATACGCAGTTTGAGAGATGCGTGGTTTACAGCCACGCCCCGGTATCGATAGATT
>DATBIF010000080.1:0-8162 GCA_036557045.1 Steroidobacteraceae bacterium | reverse complement strand
CCCGAGTCCGGGCTGATGAGGACATCGGCGCGCTGCAGTAACGCGAGCAGCTGTGGCAGCGTGTCGCGCCCAATCGTGTTGATCACGGGCTGGCGGACCCGGCGCTCGATTTCCTGGCCCATCTTGCGCTCGATCTTGCTGGGCCCACCTGCCACGACGACACGCATGCCGTGGGCAGCGGCGGCGTGATCTGCGACCACGGCGTAGTACTCGGCCCGCCAGTTGCGTCGTGCATGGCTCGAGCACGGGCTGATGACGAGCGTCGGACGCTCGTCGTTGATGATCTGCGCCGCATAGTGGCGCGCATCTCCGGGCATCGGGATGTCCCAGCGCAACACGCGGTCGTGCACGCCGAGCGCTTCGGCGAACCCGAAGAAACTGTCCATCACGTGCTCGCGATCGCGCGCGGCGATGCGATGCGTGGTGAACAGCCACTGCAGCTCGCGCGCCCGTGCGCGGTCGAAACCGAGCTTGATGGGCGCGCGAACATAGCTGCTCAGGAAGCTGGCACGCAGCGCGAGCTGCATGTGCAACAGCAGATCGAAGCGTTGTTCGCGGATCGAAGTGCGGAAGGTGCTCAGGTCGCGCAGGCTGTGGCGCTTGTCGAAGGTGATAAACTCGACCTCGGGAATCAGACCAACAAGCTTGGCTTCCACCTTGCCGATCACCCAGGTGAAGCGACACTTCGGCCAGGCCTGCTGCAGGGTGCGCAGGACCGGCAGGACATGGCAGACATCGCCGATGGCCGAGAGCCTCAGGATGCAGACGTCACGCGGGGGCTTGGAGAGAATCACTGGAATCGAATGATCGCGAGTTGCGCTTCGCCCGGTTCGGTGGTGGCTGACGTGCGTCGCGCGCCGACGCAGGACGGCGCCATGCTATATGACGCTTCCCGGGTGGGCAACGCGGACGCCGCGCTGTTCGATATCGCTGCCTGGCGTGCGCAGGGCGCGCTCACCGCGGCGAGCGCGGGGCGCGGAGCGGTCTATTTCATCAATGCCGGCGAGCGCCGCTGGGTGCTGCGACATTATCGACGCGGCGGCTGGATCGCGCGGCTCTCCACGGACGCGTACCTGTGGACCGGCGAGGAACGTACTCGGCCGTTTCGTGAGTGGCGATTGTTGCGCGAGCTGCGGGCGGCGGCACTTCCGGTGCCGGTTCCAGTGGCCGCACGCTATTGCCGTCGCGGTCTTATCTACCGCGGGGATCTCATCACCGAGGAAATACCGGGCGCGCAGCCACTGTCGGTCTCGCTGCAAGCGAGCCCGCTCGTTGCGGCCACGTGGCGCGACGTAGGCCAATGCGTTCGCCGCTTCCATGACGCTGGTGTTTGTCACGCCGACTTGAATGCGCACAACATCCTGCTCGACGGCGCGGGCCGCGTGTATGTGGTCGATTTCGATCGTGGCGCGCGCCGCGCGCCGGGCAGCTGGCGGGTCGCGAACCTGGCGCGGCTCGAGCGTTCCCTGCGCAAGGTGTGCCGCGACCTTCCAGGCGATCGGCTCGGTGGGGACGTCTGGGCTGCCCTGGCGGAGGGTTATGCCGACGATGCAGTGACGAGCCGGGCGTGGCAGCGCCAATGATGCGCTTCGTCTACACGACGCTGGCGTACCTCCTGGTCCCGTTTGCCTTCGCGATCGTGCTGTGGCGCGGCTTCAGGGACCGCAGCTATTGGCAGAACCTCGGCGAGCGTTTCGGTCTTGGTCGCCGCGAGACTGCCACCACGATCTGGGTGCACGCGGTGTCCATGGGAGAAGTGCAGGCTGCGGCACCGCTCGTGCGGGCGCTGCGTTCGCGCTATCCGGATACGCCGCTGGTGCTGACGACGGTCACTCCGACCGGGGCGCTGCGCGGACGGAGCCTGTTTGGTGACGATGTACATGTGCGCTTCGTCCCGTATGACGTCCCTGGGTGCGTGCGACGCTTCTTCGCCCGCGCACGACCGCGTCTCGCGGTCGTCCTCGAAACCGAGCTGTGGCCCAACCTGTATCGCGAGTGTGGACGGCGCGGCGTGCCGCTGGTGCTGGCGAGCGCGCGGATCTCCCCGCGCTCCGTCGGACGCTACCGCCTGCTCGTCGGCCTGTTCCGCGAGACCCTGTCACACGGAATCATCATCGCGGCGCAGAGCCGCGGCGACGCTGACCGTTTCAAGTCGATCGGCGCCAACCCGCAGCGCACGCATGTCATAGGCAACATCAAGTTCGACTTCGAGCTGCCCGACGGCGCGGCGATCGCGGGAAGGCAACTGCGGGAACTGGAGGCACGTGATCGATCAGTCTGGATTGCCGGCAGCACCCATGAAGGCGAGGAAGACCTGGTGCTCGATGCGCATCTCGAAGTGTGCAAGCACATCGGCAATGCGCTGCTGGTGCTCGTGCCACGCCATCCGAACCGCTTCGAGTCGGTGGCGAACGCGTTGCGCAAACGTGGCGTGCGCTTCGTCAGTCGCAGCAGCGGCGCACGCGTGCGCCCGGATACCGAGGCGTGGCTGGTGGATTCGCTCGGCGAGCTGGTGACTTTCTACGCCGCTGCCGACGTCGCGTTCGTGGCGGGAAGCCTGGTGCCCATCGGGGGACACAACCTCCTGGAACCCGCGGCGCTGGGCCTGCCGATGCTGACCGGCCCCTACAACTTCAACAGCGAGGATGTGGCGCGGCTGCTCCTCGAAGTGGGTGCGGCGCGCATCGTGCACGATGCGGCGGAGCTCGCCACGCAGGTTGCGGCCCTGCTGGGTGATCCCGACGAACGCCAGCGAATGGGCAGCGCGGGGCGCCGTACGTTCGACGGTAATCGCGGTGCCACCCGGCGCCTGCTCGAACTGATCGATCCGCTCCTCGAGCGGCGCCAGTCGCTGAACTAGGGCAACTCTGCCGCTGCCCGGTGCGATCAGCTCTGCGGCTGTGGCGGCTGCGCGGGCGGTGGCGCCTGCAGTTGCGGGTCGCCATTGGATGATGGCCCGCTCTGCGGTTGCGGCTGGGGCGTCGCGGCGGTGGCGCTCAACCACTGGTTGACGTCACTGATTTCCGTCGCCTGCAACGTGCCGGCGGCGCGCTTCAGGCGGATCACGTTCAACACATAGTCGTAGCGGCTGCGTGCGTAATCGGTTTCCGCCTGCGCCAGGCGACGGCGCGCATCGAGCACGTCGACTGCGGTACGCGTACCCACTTCGTAGCCAGCCTCGGTTGCCTGCAGCGCCGTGCGGCTGGATTCGAGCGCCTGGCGCAGCGCCTGCACACGCGAGAGCTCGGACAGCACGCCGAGGTATGCATCGCGCGTCTCGCGCTCCGTCGAACGAGCGGTGGCTTCCAGGCGCTCGCGCGCCGCGCGATGCAGATACACCGCCTCGCGCACGGAGGACGACACCGCGCCACCGCTGTAGATCGGGAACACCAGCTGCAGCGAAATCGTATCGTCGGTGCCGTTCGAGTCGGTCGGCCCCCGGACCGAGGTGTTGCTGCGCACGTCCACGGTCGTGGTGGTCTGGTTGGTGTCGAAATCCGAATGGCTCGCCACGAGGTCGAGCGTCGGGAAATGTCCGCCGCGACGAATCGAAATCGTGTCGCGGGCGATTTCGGCCGCGAGACGGCTGGAGATCAGCGCCGAGTTCTGGTCCATCGCGGTCTTGACCCACTGCTCCTCGTCCTGGGGATCAGGCGTCTTCAGCGGCATCGACTCGGAAAGCTTCGAGAGCTGCTCGAACGGATCACCGGTCAGCTCGCGCAGCTGCTCGTGCGCGGTGGCGAGCGCCCGCTTGGACGCGATCACGACCGCGTTGGCGTTGTCGAACGCGGCCTTTGCTTCCTGCACATCGGTGATCGCGATCAGGCCGACTTCGAAGCGCTTGTTGGCTTGCTCGAGCTGGCGCGAGATCGCATCGCGCGCGGTGGTCGCCGACTGCAAGGTGTCCTCCGCGGCGAGCACGTCGAAATAGCGCTCGCACGTGCGCACCAGCAGGTCCTGCTCCGCTACGACGTAGTTGGCCTCGGCCTGGGCAACCTGCGAGTCCGACTGCTTGAGCGTCATCCATTGATCCCACCGGAATACCGACTGGGTCAGCCGGAACTCGTACTGGGTCGTATCGGTGTCGGAGTCACGGGTGGTCGGAAAATTCACAATCGTCGTGCTTCCGGGATTGTTCGGGTCCTCGATGATCTGCGGGAACGTCGACCCGCCATCCTGGTTGCCCTTGCTGACGGCGCCGAGGCCCACGATTTGCGGCAGCAGCGCGCTCAGGGCGCGCGGTTTGGCTTCCCGCGCCGCCAGCCGATTGGCCTCGGCCTCGCGGATCAGCGGGTCGTTCTGTGCCGCTCTCGCATAAACCTCAAGCAAATCAGCGCTATACGCACTTGAGACGGTGAGGGTGGCGGTCAGCAGGCTGACTGCAACGCGAATTGTTCCGTTCATCCGGTTCCCCTTCTTGAACCCAGAGCTCGTTAGATGCACCAAGGACAACTAGTGTTGTATAAGACTATATCACCCTCCGGCGGCCCACAAGGCGCCGGAGATCCCGCCGCTCGACCTCATCAGTATTCGGGAATCGATGGGTCCAGCTCACGCGACCAGGCAAGGATGCCCCCGGTGAGGTTGGCGACCGATCGAAATCCCTGTTGCTCGAGGAATCGCGCCACTTCGAGACTGCGCCGTCCCGAGCGACAAAGGACCACGGTCTCGCGCTGCGGATCGAGCTCTCCCAGCCGTTCGCGGATCTGCCCCATCGGGATGTGCGACACATCGGGAACGCTCGCAACCTTGAGCTCCCAGTCTTCGCGCACATCGAGGAGCAGGGCGCCTGCCGCGCGGCGCGCCTGGAACTGCGTGGGTGTGACTTCCTGCACCATGTCAGAACAGGAAACGCGGCGCCTGCGGCGCATTCACCAGCGGCTCGATCACGGTTTCGAACAGGCTTTCGCGCACCCACTGCGTTTCCGATGCGCGGCGCACGAGCAGCGCTTCCATGACGGGCGGCTGGCCCACTACGACGACGAGTCGCCCGCCGATTTCGAGTGCGCGCTCGAAGCGCGCATCGTAGACCGGCAGTGAACCAGTCACGGCGATGGCTCCGTAGCGGCGTGACTCATCGAGCGTCATCGCATCGCAGGTTTCCACCTGCACGCCGCCGACGCCGGAGGCACGGAGGTTTTCCCGTGCGAACGCCGTGAGCTCGGGGAAAATCTCAAGGCTGCGCACGCTCCGCGCGAGGCGCGACAGGCAAGCAGCGAAGAATCCACTGCCCGCGCCGATCTCGAGCACCTGGTCAGCCGGCGTCAGCTCGAGTGCCTGCAGGAATCGACCCTCGACTTTCGGCGCCAGCATGAACTGACCGTGTCCCAGCGGGATCTGCGTGTCCGCAAAAGCGAGCTCGCGATAGCCTTGCGGCACAAATATTTCACGCCGCACTTGGGCAAGCGCTCCCAAAACACGATTGTCGAGCACCTCCCAGGCACGCACCTGCTGCTCGATCATCTGTCTGCGCGCGATCTCGATATTCATGCGTTGGCTTGAACCGGATTCAGGGCTTGCAAACCTCTGCCCGGCCTCGAAGAAGGTGGCACAGGTTACGGAGTTTCATAGAGTCAAACAAGCACGGGGGCACGCCGAAAGCTGGTCATTATGGTGAAAAGTGGACAGGGTGCTCAGGCCCTTCGGCTATCCTTGAGCTATAGAAGAGCGCGCCAGAACAAGACGTAGCAACGCGCCCCAACTTGATCCGACGCGCAGAGGTCCGCCCGCAGACCTCGGGCAGGAAGGCACCGCAACCGCATGCCGACGCTTGAAATTCTGACGCTGGCACTGGGACTCATCGCCGCCGGCGCGTTGGCACTGTATCTGCGCAAGCGCCGGGAATCCCGTGCGCTCGATGCTTTGAACGCGGACCTCGAGCGGATCGCGAGCGAAGGCCGCGCCGAGGATCGCATCACGCCTCCTTCCGATGAGCCACGCATCGCGAGCGCCGTGGCCGCGGTGAACCGACTGCTGACACGCCTCGATGCGCGCTCGCAGAAAACCCAGGAACGCGACCTGCTCTACCACCGCCTGGTGGAAGCCGTGCATGAAGCGGTCGTGCTTCACCGTGACACGATCGTGCACGCAAATTCGCGCTTTGCGGCACTCGCCGGGCTCAGCGCCAAGGATCTCGCCGGGCGCAAGCTCGACGAGCTGGTGCCGCCGGATTACGCGGATCTCGTGCGCGAGAACATTCGTCGTCAGCTCGCGGGGGAGCCTGCCGCACAACGCTATGAAATCGAACTGGTCGGCGCGCAGGGCCAGGTGAGTCGACTGGAACTTTCCGGGTCGCTGATCGAATCGCCAGGCGAGCCGATGCTCCTCATCACCGCAGTCGAAATGACACCACGCCATGGCGCCACGGCGCCGGAGCAGGAGCGTTCGCGCGCGCTCGCGACGTTGCAGGCGATCGGCGAGGGCGTGATCACGACCGACAAGCGCGGGCGCATCGACTACATGAACGAGGCCGCCGAGCGATTCACCGGCACCACAGCGATGCAGGCGCTCGGGCACGGTCTCGACGATATCGTGAGCTTCTTGAACGAAAGCGATCGCCAGTCGCTCGCCGATCCCGTGCGCCAGTCCCTGTCGAGCGGAGCGCGGGCGTCGCTCGGACGCAAGGCGCTGATGCTGGCGCGCGGCACGGGCGAGGAGCACTACATCGAGCTCAACGTGTCGCCGCTGCGCGGCGCGCAGAACGAAGTGAACGGCGCCGTGGTCGTGCTGCACGACGTCTCGGAACAGCGCGGGCTCGCGCGCCAGATGTCCTACCAGGCGAGCCACGATGCGCTCACCGGGCTCGTCAATCGCCGGGAATTCGAACACCGGCTCCAGGAAGCGATCGAAGGCGCGCGCGCCGGCGAGGCTTCGCACGTGCTGTCCTATCTCGACCTGGATCGCTTCAAGGCGGTGAACGACAGCTGCGGACATCTCGCCGGCGACAACATGCTGCGCGAGGTGGCAGCGCTCCTCAAGGACGCGGTGCGTGACTCGGACACCGTCGCACGCATCGGCGGCGATGAATTCGCGATGCTCCTGATCGGCTGTCCGCTGGAGAAGGCGCGCCAGATCGCCGATGACGTGTGCCGCGCGATTGCCGACTACCGTTTCGTGTGGAAGGACAAGATCTTCAACATCGATGTGAGCATCGGGCTGGTGGAGATCGGCCGTGAGAGCGGCACGCCCGAGGAAGTGCTGGGCGCCGCCGATTCGGCCTGCTACGTGGCGAAGCAGCAGGGCACTCGCGTCAACGTGTACTCGGCACGCGACGAAGCTGTTGCCCGTCACCGCGGCGAGATTCACTGGCTGCAGAAGCTGCAGACCGCGCTCAAGGAGAATCGCTTCGAGCTCTATGCGCAGGCGATAGTGCCCGCAACGCCGCAGGTGCTGAACGGTCCGGCGCTTGAAGTCCTGGTGCGGCTCAAGGACGAGAACGGGCAGGAAATCAGCCCGGGAGAGTTCCTGCGCGCCGCGGAACGCTATCGCCTGATGTCACTCGTCGACCGCTGGGTGGTGCAGACCACGCTGGCGGCGCTGGGCAGAGGGGCGGTGCGTCTCACCGACGATCACAGCATCGCGATCAACATCTCGGGCCAGACACTCGGCGACACGCAGTTCCTCGAGTTCGTGGTCGATTGTCTCGATCGCACCGGCGTCAAACCGACGCAGGTGTGCTTCGAAGTGACGGAGAATTCAGTGATCACCAACATCGAGCATGCGCGTCGCTTCATCGGCGTTTTGCACGGCATGGGCTGCAAGTTCGCGCTCGATGATTTCGGGCGCGGCATGGGGAGCTTCTCGAACCTGAAGAACCTCACCATGGATTTCCTCAAGATCGACGGCTCGTTCATCCGCAATCTCGCGCGCGACTCGGTGAACCAGGCGATGGTGACAGCGATGATCAAGCTCGCGCGCACCCTCAACTTCAAGGTGGTCGCGGAGCAGGTGGAAGACGAGGCGGCGCTCGATGCCGCGCGCAAGATGGGCGTCGACTACGTGCAGGGCTATCTCATCGCACGGCCGCAGCCGTTGCTTGCAAGCTGACAGCGGTCAGCCGGGCTCAGGGGTGCTCTCAGCACCCCGACACGATTGATACGTCGCCTGGCAGGGCTCGAGTCTTTCGCGCTGTGCGTCAGCGCGTCCTTGATGTAATCAAATCC
>DATBIF010000079.1:0-5281 GCA_036557045.1 Steroidobacteraceae bacterium | reverse complement strand
CGGGAAAATACAGCGCTCGAGCGAACGCTCTGCTCTGCGATGTGCGCTCAGACCTGGGCGCGCACGTCAATTTCAGCGACTCGGCCTCCGCTGCGCTCTCCGTACAGGCACGAATGACGGTGACGGGCAGCGAGGTGATCGTACGACTGGCGGGTGGAATTCCTCCTTCCGAGTTCCACGTCCCCCTCGATCAATCATCAGCGTTGCACGACTCGATCAGTTATCAGATCGCCCTCGCCATCTGGGCGATCCGAAGTCCGCTGGCGGGATCGCTGCCCGCAAGTGCATTACCGCGCAGGTTCCAAGGACTGATCGGTCTTGCCGAAGGAGAGCAGTTCGTCGCCGAGACGCAGTGGGAGAGAGCCGACAGCACTTATCGCCAGGCCGAGCGAGCCGATTCGACCTGCTGGATCTGCGCGTGGCGTATTACCGATGTCTCGCGCTGGCTCGGTCGAGAACCCGATCCCAAGCTTGTGCGCATCTTTTCGGTTCACGCCGACTCGTTGCCTCCTCCGTACAGGAATATCATTCTCGCTTCCACGTTACCGCTGCGCGCGCGGCTCGATACGCTGCGCGCGGTAACCGAAGGTTTTCGCGACAACTTTTTGGGATGGTTCCAGCTCGGCGACGAGCTGTTCCATCGCGGGCCGCTGCTGGGGCACCGGCGCGCGGAAGCCACCCCTGCCTTCGAGCGCGCCGCGCGGCTCAGGCCCGACTATGGGCCCGCGTGGGAACACCTCGCCTGGATAGCAACGGCCGAAGGCGACTCGAGCGAAGCGGACAACGCGCTCCATTCGTTGGAGAGCCATAGCACCGCGCCGGATCCGTTCTCGCGTGGGCTGCGCGCGCTGCTCTACGTCGGCTTCGCGTGGCGGTTCCTCCCCGAGAAGGCGGCGGCGCAACTCACCAACCAGGTCGCGGGCGATACCGCGACGCAGACGAACCCCGATTTCGGCGCCGGTCCGCGGCTGCTTCCGACCTTCGATGCGCCGCGCGGCGCGATCTATTTGGGAGAGATACTCGAGAAGCAACCGTCTCATGAGCTGCAACGCGCCGGCCTGATCGGCGAAATCCTCGGCGACGTCGCGCTGGGACGAATGGACAGGACCCGCGACCTCGCGGGTCGGCTGACGGCGGTCTCGCCAGAAAAGGAGATCGAACTCTTCAACGCCGAATTACCAGCGGCGCTCGCCTTCGTCGATCCCGGCAGCGTCGATACGGCCGGCGTGCTCGATGCACTCGGCGCGTTGATCGCGAGCGCGGGAACCGACTCCACACTCCGCGATCGCGCGAGTTGGCTGAGCACGCTGCTCGGCCATCCGACGCCACTCCGCGACGCCGCGCCAAGCGCACTGCAGCTCTACCTCGCGGCCGATTCCCTCGCGGCCAGCGGTCGGCAGCGTGCCGCAGTCTATCTGCTCGATCAAGTTCCTGTTGACGCCGCAACGGGGGTCGATCCCTTTTTCCGAACCATCTACCACTTGCAGCGGGCCAAGTGGCGAGCCCAGCTGGGCGACTTCCAGGGGGCAAAATCCGAGCTCATTTGGCATGAGCATCTGGCTCTGGTGGGCCTGCCGACCGATCTCCCACAAGCGGCGGAGGTCGATTGGGCATTCGGCACGCTGGCGAGCTGGCGGTTGGCGCGGCTGCTCGACCGTTCGAAAGGACAACCCGCGCAGCGCGGTGACGTGTGCGCGGCGTACGCTGCCGTGGCGCGGCACTGGTCGGGATCGCCGTCGCCGTACGGCGCGCGCGCTGAGTTCGCTCGCACGCGTACACACGCCTTGAAGTGCACGACACGCAACGAGCGATGATCCGGTTGCAGACGCTCGGAACGCTCGAAGTCACGCTCGACGGCGCCGAAGCGCCGTCACAATTGCTCTGGAAAAAGAACGTCGCGCTCCTCCTCTATCTCGCGCGCGCACCCAAGCGGCGCTGCACGCGCGAACAGCTCATCGGGCTGCTGTGGCCGGACAAGGACGACGCCGCAGCCCGCCAGTCCGTGCGGGAAGCGATTCGGATGGTGCGCCACTACGTCGGCGACGAGCGGCTCACGACTGCTGGCGACGTCATCCAGCTAGAGGAGAACGCGGTCGAGCTCGATACCGATCAGTTCGATCGGCTCGTCAAGCAGCGCGACTGGGCGGCAACGCTGCCGCTCATCAACGGCAAGTTCCTCGACGGCTTCAAGATCTCCGATGCCGCCGGATTCGAGGACTGGCTGACCATCGAGCGATCGCATTGGAACGGTCGCTCGCTCGAAGCGCTGCTGAATCATGCCGAGGCATGCCTCGCATCGGGCGACGAGCAGAACGCCGACGCGCCACTGCGCAAAGCGCGTGACATCGACCCGCTATCGCAGCGGGCGTTGCGCGCAGCCATGCGACGCCTTGCTGCCGTGAATGACCGCTCGGGTGCGCTCCGCCTGTTCGACGAATATCTGACAGCGGCGCAGCGCGACGGTGGAATCAACATCGAGCCGGAGACCAAGGCGCTGGTCGAGCGGCTGCGCAGCGGCCGCGCCTGGCACCTGCCCCGAGAAGCACTCGCGCCGGAGCCGAGGATTTCGTGGCGTCGTGCGCCGCTGCTGGGACGGCAGCGTGAGCTGACGACGGCGCTGGCGCAGTGGCGCACCGTGCGGACCGGGCGGTTGGGTCTGCTCGTGCTCGAGGCGGAGTCCGGCGGCGGCAAGACGCGATTCATCGAAGAGCTCGCGACGCGCGCTGGGCTGGACGGCGGCGTGATCGTCGCGATGCGCGCTGTGCAGGCTGACGTCGAGCACTCGGGGGGCGCCCTGCTCAGCCTCGCGCGCGGCGGTCTGGTGGATGCGCCGGGTGTTGCGGGCGCAAATCCCACAGCGCTTGCAACGCTGGCTGCGCATGCCAGCGAGTGGGCCGAGCGCTTTCCGCAGAAGCAGGTCGCGGGCGGCGGCAGCCTGGATGCCGCCGTCGCCGAGGTGCTGCGTGTGGCTAGCGCCGAGCAGCCGCTGCTGCTGGTGTTCGACGACGCGCAATGGATTGATCCGGGGTCATATCAGACAATCGAGCAACTCACACGCGATCTCGCGCGTGCCGCAATCCTTATTGTACTGGCCACCACGCCCGAACCTGCTCCGCCCAAGCTTGCTGAGCTCAGAGCGCGTATCGGCCGCGATCTCGTGGGCGCGGCGATCTCGCTCGGCAAACTGACACACGACGCGATCGTCGAGCTGATTCACTGGGCGCTGCCTGGCTACACCGGCGCCAGCGCCGATCGTCTGGCCCGCCGCATCGAGGCGGACTCGGGCGGGCTGCCGCTGCTCGCTGTGGAGATTTGCCGCGCGATGGCCGAGGGCCTCGATCTCGAATCGATGAGCGGCTCGTGGCCCCATCCGTTGCGAACGCTCGACTCGACATTTCCCGGCGATCTTCCCGACACGATCGTGGCTGCGATTCGCGTGAACTTTCGATGCCTGTCCCGAGCCGCGCAGCACGCCCTGATCGCGGCAGCCATCCTCGGCGAACGCGTGTCGGCCAAGCGGATCGGTTGTGGCGCGGATCTCACCGGGGACGCCTTGCATGCCGCGCTCGACGAGCTGGAATGGCGCAACTGGCTGGTGGCGGAGGCACGCGGATATGTCTTCGTCGCGCGCATAGTGCGTGACGTAGTGGCGCGTGACATGGTCACCGCGGGAGAACGGCAGCGGATGCTCGCCAAGAAATGCTAGCGCGACGTAACATTCAGCGCGCGCATCAGTCGTACGTACGGTCGTCCGTCCCGCCAATCGCTTCAGTCCAGGAGCCAGTATGAAATGGTCAGTCGCAATCGTGTTTCTTGCCGTAACAGGCATTGCCCCCATCGCGGCCGCACAAATGGGGGGCTATGGAGGAGGCGGACGCGGGATGATGGAGAGTGGGCGGTATGCGCCACAGGCTCCCAAACTGCCGGGCGTCGAGCTGACGGGGCCGCTCGACACTGCACTGGCCCGCACGCTGCTCGAGCTCTCCGATGCGCAGGCCACTCGCTACGCGCAGTCGTACGATTCGTTCATGGTCGCCACGCAGCCGCAACGCGACAGCGCGACTGCCGCGCTGGCCAAGATGAACGAAAAGCTGGACGAGGGTGATCGCTCCGCGGCGCTGTTCTACGTCGAGCAAGTGCAGGACCTGGGCAAAGGGTTGAAGACACGACAGGATCGGTTCGAGAGTGATCTGCGCCACTTCCTCAGCGGCGATCAAATGAAGGAATACAAGAAGTGGCGCGACGGCGAGGACCAGGCGGCAGAGCAGCGGCGGCGCGCCGATTCGGTGCGCTGGGCGGAAGCGAGCTTCCGCGGTCAGTTCGGCGGCATGGGCGCCCGCGCGAGCGCGCCTGAGTTCAAGACCGCACTTGCCGCGCCGGCGGCCATTGCCCCGCCGGATCTCGGCGCTGCAGCGGTGCGCGTGGGACGAGCGCTCTACATCACCGGTCAACTGGGCGTTGACAGTCTTGGCGCGCTTGTCGGATCAGACCTGCATGCGCAGGCGGTGCGTGCGTTCGCCAATCTCGCGACGATGCTGCAAGCGGCCGGTGCCACGCCGCGCGACGTCACGGCACTCACGATCTATGTCGTGAACTACAAGCCGGCCGATCTGGCCACGCTGCGCGAAGCGGGCGCGACCTTTCTCGGCCCGAACCCGCCGATTGTCACGGTTTTGGGAACTCAGTCGCTCGCGCGCGACGGCGCGTTAGTTTCCGTGAGTGCAACGGCCTGGGGCGGAAGGCCCTAACCAGTACCTTCCACTCTTCGCAGCCCTCGTCTCGGTCGTGCTGTGGGCGGCGGCGTTCGTCGGCATCCGCGCCGCCGGTCGCTCGTTTTCTCCCGGGCCACTCGCGTTCGGGCGACTCACCATCGGCAGCGTGCTCCTCGGCGCGCTCGTCCTCTCGCGCCCCACGATTCGACCCACGCGCCGCGAGCTCGCGCTGCTCGTGCTCGCCGGCGTGCTGTGGTTTGGCATCTATCAGGTCGTATTGAACGAAGCGGAGCGGCGTGTCGATGCCGGCACGGCAGCGATGCTGGTCTTGATCGCGCCGATCTTCGTCGTCTCGCTCGCGGCGGTGTTCCTGAAAGAGCGCACCACGCCCAACCTGCTGCTCGGCGGACTGCTCGCATTCGTTGGGGTGGTCATGATCGGACTAGCGACCTCGTCGCGTAGCGCATCGGTGCTGGGCGTGGTGCTGTGCCTCGTCGCGGCGCTGTCCTCTGCGATCGGGCTGGTCGCGGAGAAGCCGGCGCTCGCGCGGATCAGCGCGCTGCAGGCGA
>DATBIF010000078.1:0-4603 GCA_036557045.1 Steroidobacteraceae bacterium | reverse complement strand
GCTCGACGCGGCCCGAAGCGAAGGGCTCGACGACATTCGCCCAGTCTCTGCCCTACGCGTCGATGCTGACGGCGTTCCTGGTGCTGGTGTTCTTCACGCGCGGCGACGTCGGCAGCCCGGCAGCGGTGATGACCGTGGTGGTGTTCAGTCTCGCCCTCCTGGTGATGGTGCGCCAGGCGCTCGTGTTGCGCGATGACGCGTTGATTCGCGAGCGCCGCGCGGCACGCATGGTCGAGGATCGCTACGCCTCGCTGATCGCGAACGCCTCCGACGTCATCATGACGGTCGGAGTAGACGGCAAGCTCGGCTTTGTGTCGCCCGCGTCGGTGCGCACGCTGGGTCTCAAGCCGGAAGCCGTGGTCGGCAAGAACCTGTTCGACATCTGGACCGGCGAAGACGGCGAGCGCCTGAAGTCCTTCCTCGCGGAGGTCACCGCATCCTCCGGCGAAGCCGTGGGCCCCATCGAGCTTCGCATCGAGCGACGCCATGGCCACGGCGTACTGGAAATCGTCGGCAGCAACCTGACGAACGACCCGGCGGTGCAGGGTCTTGCGCTCAACTTCCGCGACATCAGCGAGCGCAAGGCGCTGGAAGAGCAGCTGCGCCAGCTCGCGTTCCACGACTCCCTCACGATGCTGGCGAACCGCGGACTGTTCCGCGATCGCGTGCAGCACGCATTGACCCTCGCGAACCGCGGCCGGCAACAGCTCGCCGTCATGTTCGTCGACCTCGACAACTTCAAGAACGTGAACGACTCGCTCGGTCACGACGCCGGCGACCGGCTGCTGCAGGCGGTGGCGCAGCGGCTGGTGCAGTCGACGCGCTTCTCCGACACCGTGGCGCGTCTCGGGGGTGATGAATTCGCGATCCTGCTCGAAGCCATTTCGGCGACCTCCGAGGTGGAGCGGCTGGCGGGCTCGCTGATCGAGAAACTCGACCAGCCTTTCGTGCTGAGCGCGACCGAAGTGCGCATCTCCGCCAGCATTGGTGTCGCGTTCTCGACCCAGGAGGCGAGCGCCGAGGTGTTGCTCAGCAAAGCCGACACCGCGATGTATTTTGCGAAGGCCGCGGGCAAGAACCGTTATCTCTCCTTCGAGCCGCTGATGCAGGAGATGCTCCAGGAGAAGACGCGCCTCGTTGCCGACATCGCGCGCGCCATCGCCAACGAGGAATTCTTCCTCGAGTACCAGCCGATCGTCGACCTCGGCACGCGCAGTCTCCTGGGCGTCGAGGCGCTGGTGCGCTGGCGGCACCCGGAGATGGGCGTGCTGCTGCCGGGCCGTTTCATCCAGATCGCGGAGGAGTGCGGCCAGATCGTGAAGCTCGGGCGCTGGGTGCTCAACCGCGCGTGCCGCGAAGTGCACGCGTGGCGCGACTGCGTCGCTGGTGGCAAGGGCCTGCGCATCGCCGTCAACATTTCTAGCCGCCACCTGCAGAACGGCGACCTGGCGCGCGACGTGGCGCAGGCGCTGCAGGATTCGGGGCTCGAGCCGGGCAATCTCGTGATCGAGCTCACCGAGAGCACGATCATGCACAACACGGAAGTGAACCTGGCGCGCCTGCAGGAGCTGAAGGCGCTCGGCGTGCGGCTCGCCATCGACGATTTCGGTACCGGCTACTCCTCACTCTCTTATCTGCACCGCTTCCCGATCGACATCCTCAAGATCGATCGCTCGTTCGTCGCTCGCTTGACCAACTCATCGACCGGCCCCGAGCTCGCACGCGCGGTGATCACGCTCAGCGAGACGCTCGGCCTCGACACCGTGGCGGAGGGTATCGAGCTCGAGCCGCAGATCGATGCGCTCTTGCGCCTGGGCTGCGTCGCCGGACAGGGGTTCCTCTTCGCGAGATCCGGAACCCTCGAGGAACTCACTTCGAGCCCGTTCGTCGCGAAGCGCAACGAGCTCTGGAACTCCTACTCGGGACGCGAAGACCTCTCGCCCACGGGGCGCTTCCGGGCGCTCACCAAGATCGCCGGCGCGGCCTAGCTGCCCGACGGGCGCGACCTTTTCCGCCGCGGTTCACGCGGCGCTCACTGGAAAGACGACCAATCTCCCCGCGGTCTACTCGGATTCTTTGGCCTGGCTGGCAAACGCTTTCGTCAGGCTGTGCTTGTCGATGAGTACATCCCGCCACCGGTCGCCCGTCCGGGTCAAGCGCTGGACTGCATTGTGAATCGTGAAGTCGGTCGGCTCCGCGGCTTCAAGTTCCTCCCACGTGAGCGGCATCGAGATCGGTGCGTTCGGCACGCCGCGCGGCGAGTAGGCGCTGTTGAGCGTCTTACCGCGCACATTCATGTTGTGGTCGAAGAAGATCTTGCCGGTGCGCTTCTCGGTCGCCCATTCCATGGTGATGTCCTTCGGGTGCTCGCGCATCAGGTGGCGGCCGACCATCTCGCAGATCTTGCGCGCCTCGTCGAAGGTTACGGTGCGCTCGATCGGCACGAAGACGTGCAGGCCCGTCTTGCCTGAAGTCTTTACCACGGCATCGAGCTTCATCTCGCGCAGCAGCTCGCGCAACCAGAAGGCGACGCGCCGGCCCATCGCGAAACCCTTCCGGTTGAGCTCGGGCTCGGCGCCTTTCGCTTCCTTGCCGGAGTAGATATACGGATCGAGATCGAAGACGACGTAATCGGGGTAGTTGAGCACCGAGGACTCGAGCGCCTCGATCGAGCTCGAGAAGTCCGCGGTCTGCGCCTTGGTGTCGGGTCCCGGCGTGTAGCGCGAGTGCCAGACGTGAAACTCGAGCGTGCCGACCTGGCCCAGCCAGAGGAGCGTCGGGAGATTGTTCGCGACCACGTACGAATGGCGCTCGTCCTTGTGCTCGGAGAACACGGTGACGCTGTCGACGTAGTCGGGCTTCGCCTGGCTCCAGTGCTTCTGGAAGAAGCGCTCGCCGTGGATGCCTTCCGGCATGCGGATCATGGTGAGCGGGCGATCCTGCAGGTGCGTCAGCATGTACGGAGAGACGCCCGCGAGGTAGCGCAGGAGATCTCGTTTCGTGATCGCCTGCGCCTTGCCTGCGGCGGGCCAGTACACGCGATCGAGATTCGTGAGCCGGATCTTGGCGCCGCCGACGTCGATGTCGAGGCGGTTCGGCTTCTGCTCGAGCTGCTCGAGCGCGGAATCGATGTCGTCCTGCGACGAGGCGCGATCATCTGCGTCCCGAGCGCTGCGCTCGGGGTTCGCGGTGACGCGCGGCGTCTTCTTTGCGCCGCGGCCGCGACTCTTTGGAGCCGGCGGCTCGTCTCCGTCGGCCTCGCCAGCCGCCGCGCGCTTCGATCCACCCGCGCCGTTGCCTTTGCGCGCCTGATCCGGAGCGCTGCGCACGTCGCCAGGCTCGATGTCATTTCGCAATCGCAGGAAGACAGGTGCGCGAAGGTTGCCGTCGGGGGTGACGCTGGCGAAGTTCACCTCGGCCACGAGCTTCGGTTCCAGCCAGGTCGTGGGCCGGTGCAGGTCGACTTTCTCCGCAAAGGGCGATGACTTGCGTGTGAGCCTGGCGACTCGCGCACGCAGGTCCTGGAAGGTGTCTTCGTCGAGCCCCGAACCCACGTGGCCGACGTAGTGGAAATCCTTCTTGTCGAAGTAGCCGAGGAGGAGGGCGCCCAGCGGCTCGCGCGCGCCCTTGCCCTTCGTGTAGCCGCCGACGACGAACTCGGCGCTCTGCACGGCCTTGATCTTCTGCCACGCATTGGTGCGCTTGCCGGGCACGTAGATGCTGTCCTTGCGCTTCGCCACGATTCCCTCGAACCCTCTGTCCATCGCGGCGGCATAAAGTTTCTCGGCATCGTCCGAGACATGCACGAGCTGCACGTGAGCGGACGGCAGGAGGCACTGTGTGAGATAGCGTCGACGATCCGTGTAGCGCGAACCGCGCAAGTTCAGGCCCCCAAAGTGCAGGATGTCGAAGCACACGTACGCGATCGGCACCTTGGCGCGCGCCTCGGCGATTTCCGTCTCGGTCTTGAGCGTGGCGCGGTTCTGCAGCGCGTTGAATGACGGGACACCCCTGGGATCGAACGCCACGATCTCGCCGTCGAGCACGATGCTGTCATAGGGGAGCTGCGCAAGCTCAGAGGTGACTTCGGGGAACGGCGTCGTATAGTCGAGACCATTGCGCGATTGCAGGCGCACCTGGCCGTTCTCGACGAATGCAAGGACACGATATCCGTCGAGCTTCGGCTCGTAGAGCCACTTCGGGTCGGTGCGCGCCTCATCGCCGATCTCGGCGAGCATCGGGGCGAGCGACTTGGGCATCGCTTCAGGCGGGCCGGCCGGTGCCAATACCTTCGCGTCTAGCCTCAGCGGCAGGTGGCTCGGCGACAGATCGTCCAGCGAGTAGTCCGAGACTGCCGAACGCGCCTTGGCAAGCACGTCGTTCGACTGTGCAAAGCGGTCCTTGTGCTTGATGAGGAGCCACTGCTTGCTCTGCTTGGTGCGCACCAGCGTGTAGGACCCCTTGAGCTTCACGCCGCAGAGGAAAATGCTCAGCTTCCCGTCCTTGAGCTCCTGCCGCAGGCGATCCTCGGCGTCGCGCCGGTCGCCGAACGAAAACTTGTCATCCTCGTCCGGCGAATACACGCCGCAGTCCCAGACGATGA
>DATBIF010000077.1:0-3703 GCA_036557045.1 Steroidobacteraceae bacterium | reverse complement strand
GATCGCCGATCACCTTGAGCACCTTGTCGCCGAATTCGTGCCCGAGGCTGTCGTTGATCATCTTGAAGTTGTCGAGATCGACGAACAGCACCGTGAGCTGCTGTCCCATCTCGGCCGCGCTGGAAAGCGCGGCATTGAGGTGCATGAAGAGATGACGCCGATTGGGGAGCGAGGTCAGTGGATCGTGGTTGGCGAGATGCTTGAGCTGGCGCGTGCGGCGCGCGACACGATCTTCGAGCTCCGCCTGATTGGACTTGACCGCGCGCTCGGCACTCGCCAGCTCCGCTGCCATGTGGTTGAAGGCGAACGCCAGCTCGTCGAGCTCACGCACGCCACCCTGCGGCACGCGCGTCGTCAAGGCGCCGGCCGCCAGGCGTCGCGTCGCGGCCGTCAAGCGCTTGGCGGGCAACGTGATGCCGTAGAGAGTCATGGCCGTCACGAGCAGGATCACGCCGAGCACGGCCATGCTGACGATGGCGATCATCTTCTCGGCGTCCTGCGCCGTCGCACGAGCCTCGCCGGCGGATGCCGCCAGCGCGCGCAGCGCCGGCTCTTCGAATGTCACGCGCACCTGTTCGACCAGCGCGGCGCCGGCGGCAGCGAAGTTGCGGCGGCTGGTCTCGAGCTCGGCGTCGAGCTTGCGTGCCGCGCGATGCAGACGCGTCGCGTCCTCGAAGTCCCCCTGCACGAGATCGAACCACGCGACACCGGGCGAACGCCTGAATTCCTCGGCGTGCTCGGCGAGCTTGCGCCGGAAAGCGACTTCGCGCTTGGCACCCTCGGTGGCGTTCTTCACGGTGGGCTGCGCCAACTGCGCGGTGAGGCTGTCGCGAACTGCGTCCAGCGCCTGGCCGAGCTCGGAGAGCGAGCGACGCGCCATCACATTGTCGCCCACCAACAGGCCGCTCGCGCCAGCCGACGCGACGCGCTGGCCCAACGCATCCATCAGCGACCAGCACGAAGCGATGAGCTCGGCGCGACGATCGAACTGATCCATGAGCGCAACGCCTTCGCGCTCATGCGCGGACAGCGCGTTCGGCAACTCCGTGCCGGGGTCGATTCCCGCCTCGGGCCTCAGGTGCTCCTCGTGTTCGGAGAGCGCCGACTGCAGCGCGGCGCGCGCGCTCTCCAGCGCCGCGCGATCCGGGCGCGAGCCCGGTTTCAGATAGGTGAGGACCGCGCGATCAAAACCGCCGATGGCATCGGCCAGGGTGCGCGCCCGATGCGCGAGAGGCTCGAGTTCCTCCTGCACGCGCGCAGCGTTCTGGGTGGCGAGCCGGGTGCTGCGTTGTACGAGCACGTTGCCCGTGAGACACACGACCATGATGGCCGTGAGCCCGAGCGCCAGCCACGCTCCGAGCGACAGGCGATAGCTGCGCGCACGCGCCGGCGCCGGATCCGATTCCGGTGCCGGTTCGTCGTCTGCCGATCGCTGGTTCTGAGTGCCGGGATCCATGCACTGCCGGGCGCCGTGACAGTTGCAGGACCATGTCAGGACTAGGGTTTTAGCGCCACGCCGCAGGTCTCAGCATTTACCTTACGCCGGGCGCGTTATGACCAATCGAGCGGCTCATTGTAGGATGTGCGCCCCAGCGCCGGGCCAACCGCGATACGGATCACAGTCATGACGACACCCCCTGCAAAGAACCCTGCGGCTCCTGCCGCCGCCAATACGAACGAAGCGCTGCATCGCCGCAGGACGAATGCTGTGCCGCGCGGTGTTTCGAACCTCCTCGCCGTATATGCGGACCATGCCAGCAATGCAGAGCTGTGGGACGTCGAAGGCCGCCGCTACATCGATTTCGCGAGCGGCATCGCGGTGCTCAATACCGGGCATGTGCATCCGAAAATGCAGGCCGCCGTCGCCGAACAGCTGACGCGGCTTTCACACGCGTGCTTCCAGGTCACGCCTTATGAGACCTACATCTCACTCGCGGAGCGGTTGAACTCGCTCGCTCCAGGCTCGACGCCCAAGAAGACGATCTTCCTCTCCACGGGAGCCGAGGCCGTCGAGAATGCGGTCAAGATCGCGCGTTATCACACCAACCGTTCCGCGGTCATCGCCTTCAGCGGCAGCTTCCATGGTCGCACGCTGATGTGCATTGGCCTCACGGGCAAGGTGCAGCCGTACAAGGCAGGCTTTGGTCCGATGGCGCCCGAGATCTTTCATGTGCCCTTTCCGGTCAGCTATCACGGCGTAACCCCGGAAGATTCGTTCCGCGCGCTCGATCAGCTCTTCAAGGCCGATGTGGATCCGGCGCGTGTCGCGGCGATCATCATCGAGCCCGTTCTCGGCGAAGGCGGTTTCTACATCGCACCGCCCGCATTCCTGCAGAAGCTGCGTCAGCTCTGCGACAGCCACGGCATCGTGCTGATCGCCGACGAGATCCAGACGGGCTTCGGGCGTACCGGGCGGATGTTCGCCATCGAGCATGCCGGCGTCGAGCCCGACCTGATGACGGTCGCCAAGAGCCTCGCGGGCGGAGTGCCCATATCGGCAGTGATCGGCAAGGCGCCCATCATGGACGCGCCGCCGCCGGGAGGACTGGGCGGCACTTTCGCCGGATCACCGCTCGGTTGTGCTGCGGGCCTGGCGATTCTCGAGGTGATCCGCCAGGAAAACCTCCTCGAGCGTTCGCGCCAGATCGGCGATCGGATGGTGGCAAGGCTCAAGTCGATGCAACTGCGCCTGCCCTGCATCGGCGATGTGCGCGGACTCGGCGCGATGGTGTCGATGGAGCTGGTGCGCAACCGCGATCCCAATGCGCCCGACGCCGATCTCACCAAGGCGCTCACGCAGGCCGCGGGACGCAAGGGACTGATCCTGCTTTCCTGCGGCGTTCGCGGCAACGTGATTCGCTTCCTGGCGCCGCTCACCGCGAGCGACGCGATCATCGATGAAGGACTGCAGATCGTGGAAGACTGCCTGAAGGAGCTGACGACCAGTCAGCGCGCGGCGGCTGGCTAGGACAGCTGTAGAGAGTTGCCCTATAGCGAGCTCGCCCGCCTGTGCGGCGCGATACCAAGCGCCCGCAGCTTGGTCAGCATGCGCGGCCCGACGTACAGCTGCGGCTCCGAAGGCGTGAGCCCTTCGCTCTTCTCACGTGCCGCAATGATCGATTGCGTATGCCGGAACGCGTCCAGCAGCGAATCCGCTGCCGGCAGCGCGTCCTGGAACAACGCCTCACCGAAATACGTGAGCTCGCTTTCGTCGCTGCAGCCAAAAGACGCTCGATCGGACCGTGCCGCCGTGAAGATCACGGTCTGATCGTTCTCGAGCGGCTCGATGAAGGCTCCCGAGTAACACGCGGCGATGATCAGCACGCGCCACTGAATGTGTGCGGCATCGAGCGCATCCTTCAGATCCTCAGCATAAAGATCGTTGAATGGCAGTCCCGACTGGGACACGGCGACCGAGCCGTCGTCCGAACCGTGCGACGTGACGTAGAGAACCAGCACGTCGTTCGCGACATCCATGGTGCGGCCGAGACCGGCGAGCGCGCGGCGTAACGCAGCCCCGCTCGCGAGGAGTGCGTCCTGCGCGGGATCAGGTGAATTGGCGAGAATGATCTCGTGCCGAAACAGGTCGAAGCGCTCCTCCAGGGCGTGCTGTACGAAGCGCACTTCCTTGGCGAAGACCTGCTGCTTGCCATCGCCCGCGAAGCCGAGGAAATAGGCGTCGATGCGCGCCGGGTCCTGTGGC
>DATBIF010000076.1:0-8478 GCA_036557045.1 Steroidobacteraceae bacterium | reverse complement strand
GAGACCATGGAGGCCGCCGGGCTGGTTGGGCCGCTGCAAACGAATGGCTCGCGCGAAGTGCTGGCCCCGCCGCCCCCCGAAGACGACTGATTCGACCGCGAGGCCCAGTTGCAGTCCGTAGCGCGCGCCATCCTGATCAGTTTTTCCGCTCTCCTGGTTGCATCGTTGGCGCGCAGCGCCAACGAAGCGGCGCATTCGAGCGAGGCCGGTGCGTGGCTCCAGAGCTATCTCTCGGGCTTCGCGACCTTCCAGGCGGATTTCCGCCAGCGCTCGAGCAATGCATCCGGAGATCGCACGCAGGAATCCTCGGGAACGCTTTATCTGCAGAAGCCGGGACGCTTTCGCTGGGATTACCGCGAGCCGACGCAGCAGCTGATCGTGAGCGACGGCGCGAAGATCTGGCTCTACGACGTGGATCTCGAACAGGTCACCGTCAAGACGGTCGACGACTCGCTGACCACGACCCCGGCGCTGCTGCTTGCCGGCAGGTCCAGCATCACGGACAGTTTCGACGTGACGCGCATGGGTAGCCGCGAGGGCATCGACTGGTTGCAGCTCGTGCCCCGGCGCAACGACACGGATTTCGTGGAGTTGCGGCTCGGGTTCGGCAACGGCGAGCTCAGGCTGATGGAGCTCAAGGACAAGCTGCAGCAGAGCACGCGCATCGAGTTCTCGGCGATCCGGCGCAACCCGCGGCTGGCAGGCGACCTGTTCACCTTCGTGGTGCCGCCAGGAGTCGACGTGATCGGCGCGCCGCACGGCTGACCATGCTGTCGCTTCCCCATGCGCGCATCTGGCTGACCCTGGGTTGGCTGCTCATCGCCGGCGTTGTGATCGGTGAGCTGCTGCCGGGCGTGCCGAGCCTCGGGCTCAAAATCAGTGACAAGCTCGAGCATTTCGCCAGCTACATGGTGCTGATGCTGTGGTTCTCGGGTCTCTACGAACGCAAGCGCCACGCACTGCTCGCGCTCGCGTTCTTCCTGATGGGATGCGCGCTCGAGCTGTTGCAGGGCGCATTCACCGATACACGCGACATGGACATCAAGGACGCGCTGGCGAACGGCGCCGGTATCGTCGCGGGATTCGTGCTGGCAGGCTTCGGCGTGGCGAACTGGACCCGCCTCATCGAAAAGTTCTGGACGCGCCACCTGCGCCCGCGGCCCGAGTACCAGGAACCGGACTGAGCGAATGGCCACGAGCGAGGACTTTCGCCCACTCGCCGATCGCATGCGGCCGCGTACTCTCGATGAGTTCGTGGGACAGTCGCACCTGGTCGGCGCGGACAAGCCGCTGCGTCGAGTGGTGGAGGGCGGCAGACTCCATTCGATGATCTTCTGGGGACCGCCGGGCACCGGCAAGACGACATTGGCGCGACTCCTCGCGGGGAGTTGCGACTGCGAGTTCGTGGGGCTGTCGGCGGTGCTTGCGGGCGTCAAGGATGTGCGGGCGGCCGTCGATCTCGCCCAGCGCGTCCGCTCGGCCAGCGGCCGCGGCACGGTGCTCTTCCTCGACGAAGTGCATCGGTTCAACAAGGCGCAGCAGGACAGCTTCCTGCCGTTCGTCGAGGATGGAACGCTCATCCTCATCGGCGCCACCACCGAGAATCCCTCCTTCGAGGTCAACAGCGCGCTGCTGTCACGGGCGCGTGTCTACGTCCTGAAGGCGCTCACCCAGGCCGACCTCGGGCGCGTGATCGAGGCGGCGGTCGCGGAGCCTGAGCGCGGCCTCGGCGCCATGAACCTCTCGCTCGAGCCGCGCGCTCTCGAGATCATCGTGGCCGCGGCGGATGGCGACGCGCGCCGCGCACTGAATCTTCTCGAAGTCGCGGCCGATCTCGCCCAGCCGCAGGACGACCAGCGACTCATCACGATTGCCATTGCGGCCGAAGTAGCCTCGGGCGGTTATCGGCGCTTCGACAAGGGCGGCGACCAGTTCTATGACCAGATCTCAGCGCTGCACAAGTCGGTACGTGGCAGCGATCCTGACGCTGCGCTCTATTGGCTCTGCCGCATGCTCGACGGCGGTTGCGATCCGCTCTACGTGGCGCGCCGCGTCGTGCGCATGGCGAGCGAGGACATCGGCAATGCGGATCCGCGCGGCCTCGCACTGGCACTCGATGCGTGGGATACGTATGAGCGGCTGGGAACCCCTGAGGGTGAGCTCGCCATTGCGCAAGCCGTGGTTTACCTCGCGTGTGCGCCCAAGAGCAATGCGGTCTACAGCGCCTACGGGGCAGCGATGCAGGACGTTCACCAGTACGGCACGCTCGACGTGCCACTGCATCTGCGCAACGCGCCGACCGGGCTCATGAAGAAGCTCGGGTTCGGCCGCGACTACCGTTATGCGCACGACGAGCCGGACGCATTCGCGGCCGGCGAGCGCTATTTTCCCGAGGCGATGCCGCCTCACCCATACTATTATCAGCCCGTGGCGCGCGGTCTCGAGATTCGCATCGGCGAAGCGCTCGAGCGGCTGCGCCAGCGCAACGCTTCCGCGAGCGAACAAGCCTCGGCTACCGAAAAGAAGACGCCGTGATCGATCCGAGACTGCTCAGAACCGAGCCCGAGAAGGTCGCGGCGAACCTCGCGCGGCGCGGCTTCGTCTTCGATGTTGCCGCCTTCGCGGCGCTCGAGGAGCAGCGCAAGCAGCTGCAGATCGACGCGGATCGGCTGCGCAACGAGCGCAATACCCAGGCCAGGGCCGTCGGCAAGGCCAAGGCCTCTGGCCAGGACATCGCACCGTGGCTGGCGCACTCCGAATCGCTCGGCAGGGAGTTGCAGGCGACGGAAGCGAAGCTGGCCGAAGTGCAGTCGCGACTCGACGAGATCCAGCTCGGACTTCCCAACCTCCTGCAATCGAGCGTGCCAGACGGTCGCGACGAATCCGCGAACCTCGAGCTGCGACGCTGGGGCGAGCCCCGCAAGTTCGATTTCGAGGTCAAGGATCACGTGGCGCTGGGCGCGGCACGCGGCGAGCTCGACTTCGAGATCGCGGGAAAGATTGCGGGAGCGCGTTTCGCTGTGCTGTCCGGGGGACTCGCGCGACTGCACCGCGCCCTCACGCAGTTCATGCTCGATCTGCACACGCGCGAGCACGGCTACCGCGAGGCGTATGTCCCCTACCTGGTGACGGCGCAGACGCTCACGGGCACCGGCCAGCTGCCCAGGATGGCGCAGGACCTGTTTGCGATTCGCGGCGAAAGTGGCCTGTACCTGATTCCCACGGCCGAGGTCCCGCTCACCAACCTGGTGCGCGAGTCCATCATCGAGCCCGAGCGGCTGCCGCTGAAATACACGGCGCACACGCCTTGTTTTCGCTCCGAGGCGGGCTCATACGGCAAGGACACGCGCGGGATGCTGCGCCAGCATCAGTTCGAAAAGGTCGAGCTGGTGCAGATCGTGAGACCACAGGACTCGGCTGCAGCGCTCGAAGCGCTCACCGGCCACGCGGAGGCCGTGCTGCAGCGCCTGGAGCTGCCATACCGAGTCGTATCGCTCTGTGCCGGCGACATCGGCTTCGCAAGTGCGAAGACCTATGATCTCGAAGTTTGGCTGCCGGGACAGGATCGCTATCGCGAGATTTCATCGTGCAGCAACTGTGAGAGCTTCCAGGCGCGGCGCATGCAGGCGCGCTGGCGCAATCCCGAAACCGGCAAGCCCGAACCGGTTCACACCCTGAACGGTTCGGGCGTTGCCGTCGGCCGGGCGCTGATTGCAGTGGTCGAGAATTATCAGCGCGCCGACGCTTCAATCACGGTCCCGGCGGCCTTGCGCCCGTACCTGGGCGGAGCCGATCAGCTCGGACCGAATGCCTGATCGACCCTCGGAATCTCCTCCGACAAGACCGCCGGTCTCTTGCAGCTACAACGAACGCAGGAAGTTCAGCACGTCCTGCCGGCTGCTCGCCGGAAGGTTGTTGAATCTCGCGACCACCCGGTTCGCCTCGGACGGACCGAACTGCGAATTGCCATTGCTGGCATGCGCCTGGATCGCCTGCACCAGGTCCCTGGTGCGACCGTCGTGCAGGAAGAAGATCCGCTGCCCCAGGCCCCAGAGCGGCGCAGTCCTGAACTCATCTCCCGTCGCCGCTCCCTGCAGGATGTTGTCGGCGAGTCCAGGCCCCATCTGGTGCAGGCCGAGGTCTGAGAACAGGTTGACCTTCTGATTCGCCAGTGCCGGAACCCCGGCGTTGCCGGTCAGCAGTGTCGGCGTGTGGCATTGCGCGCACCCGACACTCACGAAAGCGCTGCGGCCGTTGTTGATCGACCGTGCACCACCGGGCGTATTGGGCGATGGAATGGGCGGCCCGAGGAAGCGCATGAAGAAGGAGAACTTCTCGATGCCGCTCACCGACTCGACACCAGTTGCGGCGTCCAGCGTGCTGATGTCGTTCGGCAACGGGGTGAGCTGGCACGCCGGGTTCTCCTCGCGCTCGGACTGGAACCCCTCGTTGCTGATGCCCATCTCGACGTTGTAAGCCTCCGCCGAGAACACCATCAGCGACTTGTTCTGCGCCTTCCAGCCGAAGCGCGTCACGGTGCCGTCATTGCCGGTCCGGTTCGCCCGTCCCGAAATGCCGAGCTGTGACTTGGTGCCCGAATCGGCGTTGAGATTGGCGAGAATCACGCTGTCCGGAATCATCTCGATCAGGCCCAGTCCGAACACCGGCGTCGGGATCCGGAAGATCACGTTGTTGCGTGAGACCTGGCGGTCGAAATCTTCCTGCTGAATCCGGCAACCACTCGCGTTCGCAGTCCCGTCGTTACGGCCGCTGATGACGAACAGCGCATGCACGCCGCCGTCCCGCTGACCGGTCGCAGTGAACTTGAACCGCGCCTCGCGCACCGGGCCGTTCGCCGTGATGAATGACGGCACGGTATTGCGGGCGCCGAATGCCGTGGCAACCGTCACCTGCGGATTCACCGCCGGCGAGCTGCCGCCGACTGCAGGTGCCGCGTGGCAACCCGCGCAACCATCGAGATTGAATCGCGGCCCGAGGCCTTCTTCCAGGGTTTCCGCTTCGTTGAAGTCCTCCAGTCCTGCATTGAAGTACTCAGTCTCGTAGCCTCGCAGTCCCGGGATCGCCTGGCCGGCGCCGGGAGAGTCTCCTCGAACCCCCGGATCGCGTACCGTGTTGTCTGCGAGTGCGCCCGCCGCTAGGACAAGCGCAGACGCCGCTACAAGGAATTGCAGCTTGCTGCTCTTCACGATTAATCCCCCTATTCGGTGAGGGGCCGCACCATTGCGATGCGGCCATCTACCGGGCGTGCGCCGCCACAGGAGGGAAAAACAGCAGCTGGGACCAGAAAGTCCGCCGGAGCGAAACCCGAACGAAACCAGTCGATCGCGTTTGGCAACCCCGCTGTCTTGGGACCTTTCCCTTGCAGACCGGTGGCTTTGCGTCCCCACCTCTCGGTGGGTTTGCCCTTTACAACGTCTCCCGTGCGTGCGCGATCGGTCGCCTGGTCATCCCCGAACCCGAGAGCGAATGAAAAGAACGTCCGTTTACTCTCAGACCGCGCGCAGCACTTGTAAAAAGGAGCAATAAGCGTGCCGCAATATTTTCAATTTCACTTTCGCGTCCAAGTGGTTGAACGCTCGTTGGGCACGGTTGCACAGTGTTCAGCTTCGCGAGGGTCTGGGAAGCGCGGCGTAGGATGTTTGTCGCGCTGCACCGACGTCCCATCTGCGTGGGACCGGTAAGGCATTGATTCGAAGGTGAGCGTCGCGTCGCGAAATCACGACGTCGGACGATGCTCGGCTAGACCGTGCTGCTGAAGACCTGGAGCTGCGGCGCGCGACGCGCGAGCCGTGCATCGAAGGCCATGCAGACATTGCGGATGAAGGCGCGGCCGCGCTCGGTTACTTCGCAGCTCTCGCCCTCGAGTCGTACGAGCTCATCGTCGATCAGCTCGTGCAATCGCTGCGGAAGCGCGCGCAGATGCGCGTGGCTCGCCGAAAGCCCGTCCCAGCGCGTCCTGAAGCGCGTCATCAGTTCCAGGATCAGTCGTCGCAGGAGCAGGTCCTCCTCGTCCAGCAGGTGCCCGCGCAGGATCGGCAGCTCGCGACGACGCACGCGCTCCTGGTAGGGCTCGATGGTCTTCTCGTTCTGCACGAACGCCGTCCACGCATCGCCGATCGCCGACACGCCGAGGCCGATGAGCGGAGCGACGTGACGCGAGGTGTAGCCCATGAAATTGCGATGCAGGGTCGCGTCACGTGCCGCCTGTGACAGTGAATCGCTCTCGAGCGCAAAGTGATCCATGCCTATCTCACGATAGCCGGCGTTCTCGAGAATCTCGCGGCCGCGCTCGTAGAGCGCGCGCTTCGCATCGCCTTGCGGCAGATCGGCTTCGGTGAAGCGACGCTGGCTCGGCTTGATCCAGGGCACGTGCGCATAGGCGTAGAAGGCGATGCGATCCGGGCGCAGACGTTCGACGGCGGCGAGCGTCGTCTCGATCGATTGCAGCGTTTGCAGCGGCAGGCCGTAGATCAGGTCGTAGTTGATGCTCGTGAAGCCGATGCGGCGCGCTTCTGCCGTGAGCTCACGAACCTGTTCCTCGCTCTGCACGCGGTTGACGATGTCCTGTACGCGCGGATCGAAATCCTGGATGCCGAGGCTCAAGCGGCGGAATCCCGCGGCGTGCAGGGTCGCGAGCTGCGCCGCGTTCGTGACCCGCGGATCGGCTTCCACGGAGAATTCGGCGCCGCCGACTACAGTGCTGCGCGCGAGCAGTCCTTCCATGAGATAGCGCAGCTCCTCGGAGTTGAGAAACGTAGGGGTGCCGCCTCCCAGGTGAATCTCGGCGACATCGAGCCGCGCCGCCCCGAGCAGATCCAGGTACAGGTTCCATTCGGCGCGCACAGCTTCGAGGTAGGGCAGCGCGATGGCACGGTTGCGCGTGATGCGGGTGTTGCAGCCGCAATAGGTGCACAGCGAACGGCAGAAAGGAATGTGCACGTAGATCGCGGCGCCCGTGCGGGTGCGTAGCGAATTCGCAAGCGAATCGCGCAGCGCCGCGATCCACTCATCCGGGGTCGGTGTCCGCTCCCAGAAGGGGACCGTCGGGTAGCTCGTGTAGCGCGGACCCGGAACGTTGTATTTCGCCAGCAGGCGTGTGAGCGCTGGATTCAAGTGAACAACTCGCGCTGCAGGTCGACGAACAGGCGCACGTGATTCTCCGGCGTCGCCGGCAGCACGCCGTGTCCCAGCCCGCAGATCCAGCCGCGACGCTGAACGGCGGGGAGCGCCGCAACCGGCGCAAAGAATTGCTCCACGCTTTCGAGGAAATCCGCTTCCGGCAGGAGCAGGGTGTGCGGATCGATGTTGCCTTGCACGGCCCAGTGCGCACCGAACTCCGCGAGCACGCTGGCGATCGGCGTCTTCCAGTCGACGCCGATGCCGTCGAGGCGGACCTCGCCGAGCAGGCGCCAGTGCGCGGCGTCGGTGCCCTTGGAATAGTAGAGAATCCGCGCATCCGGGCACTCGCGACGCACGGCGTTGACGACGTCACGCAGTTGCGGAACGACCCAGCGCGCGAAGGCCTGGGGTCCGAGCTCGCCGGCGCACGTGTCGAAGATCGCGATGCAGTCCGCGCCCGCGCGCCATTGCATGACGATGTTCTGCGTGAGCAGCGGCAGGAGCTTTTCGCAGAACGCGGCGTAGCGACCGTCGGGAAGGCCGGCGTGGGCGATGCCGAGATCGCCCTGGTGCGAGCCCGCGGCGGCGTAGAAGAAGAGCGTCAGCGGCCCGCCGACGAAGCCGAGCAGACCCTTGGAATCCGGCAGGCGCCCGCGAATCGCGCGCAGCGCCCTGCCCTGGAACTCGAGCGATGCCACGCTGGCATCGGTGAGCACCAGTCGCTGTATGTCGTCGTGTTCGCGAACGTGCCAGCCGAGCTTCGGTCCCGGGTCGTACTTCAACGGCATGCCGAGCGCTTCCAGCGGAAACAGCAGATCGGAGAACAGGATCGCGGCGTCGAAATCGAAATCATCGATCGGCCCGAGCGTCACCGCGGTCGCGAGCTCCGGCTTCTTGCACAGGTCCTCGAACGAATGACGGGCGCGGAGCTGGCGGTAGTGATTGTGATAGCGTCCCGCCTGGCGCATGAACCATACGGGCGGGCGCGACGCATTGGTGCGCTCGAGCGCGGACTGCAGCAGGTTCTTCATGCGTCGGTCTCGCGAACCGCGGCGCTGTCGAGCTGGTACCCGACACCGCGGACACTGCGGATGACCTGCGGCTGCGCCGGATCGGGCTCGATCAGGCGGCGCAGGCGCACGATGAAGTTGTCGACGGTGCGCGGCGTCGGAAATTCGTCCGGCGCCCAGGCGCGATCGAGGATTTCGTCGCGCGCGAGCACCGCGCCCTGCTTTTCGAGGAGAAGCGTGAGCACCGCGCATTCCTTGTGGGTCAGCGAGACCTTTTCGTCGCCGGCGGTCGCCTCCATGCGCTTGAGATCGATGCGCGCGCGGCCGA
>DATBIF010000075.1:0-1831 GCA_036557045.1 Steroidobacteraceae bacterium | reverse complement strand
CAATTTCGAGCCCGGCCGTTTTCACACTTTCGGCGGCTCGGACGGCGTGTTCTACGCAGGCGGTGTGGAACCGGATGGCACCCTGCGCGATGTGTTCGTGAAGCTCAATCGCAACGAGACAGTCGAAATCGCGGTGGCCGCGCGCGCGCGGCACGTCGTGAGTGAAGGCGGCCAGCTGCACACTCTGATCCTGCTGGACGGAAAGCGCTACGAAGGTATTCCCGGCAGCGCGCAGTTCCGCATGATCACCTTCGAGGAGCACGGCATTCCCGTGCGCTTGCCCGAGGCGCGGCTTACCAGCAGTCGAATGGAGATCAAGCCGACCGCGGAACTGCTGCGATCCGGCTCACTCGAGGATCGGGCCGAGCTCGAGTGGCGACTGTCGATGCCGATCATGGCGTTCGTGCTCACGCTGCTCGCCGTGCCGCTGTCGCACCTGCGGCCGCGGCAGGGACGTTACGCACGCATCGGGCTCGCGATCCTTGTCTACTTCATCTATACGAACTTGCTGTCGGCGGCCAAGATCTGGCTGGCGCGGGGCAGCGTGCCGCCGGCGCTGGGACTGTGGTGGGTGCATGTCGCGCTGATCGTCCTGGCGTTGCTCGCCATCCTCAACCGGGCGATCTGGGTGCGCCTGCGTCCGCGACGGGTGCGGCACGCATGAAGATCCTCGACCGTTATCTGATCGGCACAACCCTGTTCTACACGGCGCTCGTGCTCGGCGTGCTGCTGACGCTTGGCGGCCTCTTTGTCTTCATCGGTCAGCAGGATGACATCGGGGTTGGCACTTACGGTGCCGCCGATGCGCTGCTGTTCACGATCCTCAATCTGCCGCAGCAGGCGTTCGAGCTCATGCCCGTCGCCGTGCTGATCGGCGGACTCCTCGGCCTCGGTGTGCTGGCGCGCGGCAGCGAGCTCGTCGTCATCCGCGCGTCGGGCGTCTCGGTCGCGCGCCTCGCGGCTTCGGCCGCGACCGCCGGCATCCTGATGGCAGTACTGACCGCGCTGCTCGGCGAGGTGCTGGCGCCGCCGCTGCAGACCTTCGCACGCCAGCAGAAGGCCTTCAGCAAGTTCTCGGACGTGAGCTTTGCGGGTTCCGGCAGTGCCTGGGTCAAGGACGGCAACATGATCGTGAGCGTCCGCGAGCAGTCCGCCGACAACCTGTTCGGCGGCGTATATATCTTCCGCTTCAGCGGGCCGCAGGAGCTGCTCAGCGTCGGTCATGCCACCCGCGCCTCGATCAGCGACACCGGTGGCGGGTGGCGCCTCGACGGTTACACCGAGTCGCGCTTCGACGATGATCGTGTGGTCGCGAGTCCGCGCACGACGCTCGATCTCTCGACCCACGTGAATCCCGGCTTCCTCGGCATTGCCGCCAGCGAGCCGCGCCAGCTGCCCTCGATGGGGCTGTGGCGCCTGATCCGGCACCTCGAGGCCAACGGGCTGGAGACCGGCACGTACGTGTTTGCATTCTGGTCACGCATCGCGCGGACCTGTGCGGTCATCGTCGTCGCGCTGCTCGCCGTGCCGTTCGCGCTCGGCCCGCTGCGCTCCGCGGGCGCAGGCGCGCGCATCGTCATCGGCGTGCTGATCGGGGTCGCGTTCTTCCTGGTGCAGCGCACGCTCGAGAGCGGCACCATCGTCTTCAACCTCGACCCGGTGATCCTCGCCTGGATTCCGACGGCTGCGCTGTTGCTGCTGACGACCATCCTCATCGCACGCACTCGCTAAGAGCAGTCCGCTTGGGTCGTTGGCTGGGGGTGTGCCCTGGGAGTTTCTGGCGAATGCGCAGCGACGACACTTGAGCGAGGAACGCTCAAGGTCGCGCGCG
>DATBIF010000074.1:0-12224 GCA_036557045.1 Steroidobacteraceae bacterium | reverse complement strand
TCGAACACCACCCAGCGTGTGCCGCGCTCGATGCAATCGACGATGAAGATCGCCAGGCGACGCGCGGGCAGGTACTTCCAGTCCGAGGAACCACTGCTGGCGCCCGCGAGCGTGCGCGCAATGGGCCTCGTGCCCGGGGGCGAGCGCACGATCTGCAGCGTATTGACGCCGGTCTGCGCGAGGCGATCGCGCTCGGCTTCCGTCACCGGGCAACTCGGCCGATGCCCCGGACGCAGCAGGACCTCCTCGCCGGCGGAAGCGCTCCACAGCGGCCACATCGCGTCCGAACGCGCGAGCATTCCGGCGACCGCGCCGCACGGCGCGAACTGTTCGAGCCGGCCGCGCAGACGGTCGTAGCTCAGCAGGCGCGGGAAATACATGAGCGCGTTTTCGCTGCGGAACGGC
This sequence comes from Steroidobacteraceae bacterium, assembly GCA_036557045.1. Lineage (GTDB taxonomy): Bacteria > Pseudomonadota > Gammaproteobacteria > Steroidobacterales > Steroidobacteraceae > DATBVX01. The sequence goes on along the minus strand of DATBIF010000074.1, from coordinate 11,819 downwards.
CAGTCGCGCATGCCGCGCAGCGCCGTCTCGCTCGAATTCCAGTTCCACGGCGGATCGACCACCAGCATGGCGTTGCGCTCGCGACAGAATCGTCCGGCCACGAGCAGCACGCTCGTGCCGATATCGACTTCGCGTGCCAGCGGCGGGATACACAGCAGGTTGAAGTGATCGGCCGACCCCAGGGCAAAGAGTCCGGTCCTCTGCGTGGCCGAGCCAATGAGGTCGTAGTCCGTGAGCTGCCCGCCGTCGTCACCGTTCGGATTGGAGTGCACGTAGCCGACGCCGCCCCGCGCGTCGTTGCGCAGCGTGCGTTCCGGCCGCGTGACCGGCACTTCCCCGATGACGCGCGCCAGCGCCGATTCACTGAGCGCGACCTGGACGAAGCGGCCGGTGTCGGCCTTGGTCGAGAGCCGGCGGAAGATCTCCTGGTCCTCGACGTGCTCTGAGCCCGGCGCCCGCACACGTTGCAGGACCAGGTTGAAACAATCCTGATCGTTCTCGCCGAGGCCGTCGTAGTCGACCGAGGCACGCAGGTACTCGCGCGTGCCGCAGGCGAGCGCCTCGAGATGCAGGGTTTCGGGCCCGGCGCGCAGATCGAGCGTGGGCGGTCGCGCACCATTGACGACGCGCACGATGATCGCCTGCCGGCCGCCGTTGTCGAAGAATTGCTCGACCGCATAGCCCAGCATGCTCGGCTGCCAGAGGCCGCCGAAGATCGACTGGTAATCGAGAAAGCTGGAAATCGTGACGGGGCGGTTGACCGGACCCCGGAGCGTTCGGCCGACGAAAGCCGTAACGGCAGTCGGCGAGCGCGCGATGTGCTGTTCTGGACCTGCCTGTTCTGCGACCTGAATCCCTGTGGTCAGTCGCTCGGCCACCGCAGCCCTCACAATTTTTGTTGCGCGCGACTCTACCACACCTGTGCCGGCCTCGCGCCCGTGCTTGTCTCCGCACTGCCGCAGGTTTCGTGTAATGTGGCTGCGCTTCAACGATCTGCGGAGCCGACCTCCAATGAGTCGAGTTGCTGATCGCTCGCGCCACGGGCGCGGGTTGCGGGCGCGTGCTGCATGACGGGTCGCTGGCGGCTCGGTCTGGCGCTCGCGCTCACGACCGCTGTGCTCTGGGGTCTGATGCCGGTCGCGCTCAAGATCGTGCTACAGGGCATGGATGGCTACACGATCAGCTGGTATCGGTTCGCGGCGTCGGCGCTGGTCGTCGGCCTGATGCTCGCCGCCACCCGGAACCTGCCCCGCGTGAGCGGGCTCGGCCGGCGAGCCTGGCTTCTCATGCTGGTCGCCCTCGGCGGACTGATCGGCAACTACCTTCTCTATGCATTTGCGCTGCTGCATACCACACCCGCCGTGACGCAGGTGGTGATCCAGTTGGCGCCCATATTCCTGCTGCTGGGTGGACTGGCGCTCTTTGGCGAGCGCTTCTCGCGGCTGCAGTGGCTGGGGCTGGGCGCGCTCCTGGTCGGCCTGGCCTTGTTCTTCAACCGGCGCCTGCCGTTGTTGTTCGACCTTCGGGGTGAGCTCGGGCTGGGCGTCAGCCTGATCGTGATCTCGTCGATGGTCTGGGCGGCTTACGGGCTCGCGCAGAAGCAGCTCCTCAAGGAGCTGAGCTCACAGCAGATTCTCTGGGTTCTGTACGTCGCTGCCGCAGTCCTGCTCATCCCCACCAGCCACCCCGCGACCATCCGGACGATGGCCCCGGGCGAAATCACGATGCTGGCCTTCTGTGCCGTCAACACGATCGTGGCCTACGGCGCCTTCGCCGAAGCAATGCAGCATTGGGAGGTTTCCCGCGTGAGCTCGATCCTCGCGCTCGCGCCGCTCGTGACGCTCGGGACCATGTGGCTCACGACGAAGCTCGTGCCCGGCCTGCTCGAGCCCGAGCACCTGAACGCGCTCGGGGTTCTCGGCGCACTTCTGGTCGTCGCCGGCTCAGCTGTTTGCGCACTCGGAGCGCCGGCCAGGCTGGAGACTCCTGCAAGCGTCGAGTGCCGGCCGGCGATCGACTGAGTGACACGTCTAGGGGTTGAGCAGCCGGACGTTCCGGTACTTGAAAAGGGGAATGAGCGCGAGGCCGGTGATGAAGCCGCCGATGTGCGCGCCGAACGCCACGCCGGAGCCCGCCTTGCCCTGCAGGAGATTGCTGATCAGCTGCAACGCGAACCAGAACAGCAGCACCCACATCGCCGGCAGCCGTGCCTGATGGAAGTAGAGGCCGAGCGGAATGATCACGTGGATGCGAGCGCGCGGAAAGAGCAGGAGGTACGCGCCCAGCACTCCCGAGATCGCGCCGCTCGCGCCGATCATGGGGACCTGCGATGAAGTGTCCGGCAATGCCTGCGCCAGCACCGCCGCGAGACCGCACAGCACGTAGAAAATGAAGTAGCGCACGTGCCCCATGCTGTCTTCGATGTTGTCGCCGAAGATCCAGAGATACAGCATGTTGCCGAGCAGGTGCATCCAGCCGCCGTGCATGAACATCGAGGTGAGCACGCTCATCCACGGTGCCACGACTGCGATGTCGGACGGTAGTTGCACGTTTCCGAAGAGCACCGCCGGAATCGCTCCGAACGCATACACGGCGTGCTGCGCACGCACGGGTCCAAGCGACAGCTGCCACAGGAACACCAGCACGCACAGCACGATGATCGCGTAGTTGACGTACGGCGTCAGTCGCGACGGATTTTCGTCTCTGAGCGGGATCACCGGCGGGGCTCAGGTTCGGCGCGCGTCGGCTTGCGCTTTGATTCGGACCTCGCTGGCGCACTCTCGAGCTCACGCGCCTGCTGCTCAGCGCGGGCGCTTTCGCGCTCCGCCTGCTTGCGCGCGATTTCATCCAGCATGATTCGCAGCCAGTCAGTGAGCATGTCCGGTCCCATGGCGTGGGCACGCGACTATACCGGAAAGCGCGAACGGCGCTGACCCACGTGCGCGCCAGGTGTCGAGTCGTAAGCGGGGTGTCGGCTCGTCACCTTGAGCCTGTCTTCCGGCCCGCTACAGCTGGATCACGCTAAGTGCCACCCGTGATCGGGCCCAGCAGTCTTGCTGCTTCATCACGGCGCGTTCCTGGCTCAAGGTGACGAGCCCACACCCCGCTTACGACTCGATAGCGGGCATCGCTGAGTGCGTGCTGCCTTCGAGCGTTTCGCGGTAGAGATCCGCCAGCCGCACCGCCATCTCTGGTGCAGCCCAAGTTGCCGCGTACGCTCGGGCATCGTGCCCGAGCTGCTCCGCCTTGTGCCGGTTGCCGAGCAGGTCGGCGCACGCCGCCGCGAACGCGGGTTCGTCCTCCTGGACCACGATGCAGCCGCGGCGCACATCGAGGATATCGATCGTGCCCATGTGCATCGTCGAGACGACCGGCACGCCCTGCGCCATCGCCTCGAGGAGCACCAGTCCCTGCGTTTCGGTGCGCGACGCGAACACGAAGATGTCGCCCGCACGGTAGCAGTCGAGCAGCTCGTGCTGTCGGTCCAGGTATCCCACGAAGAGCGTGTGCTCCTCGAGACCGAGCTCGACTGCGAGACGCTGGCAATGCGCGAGCGCCGGACCTTCCCCCGCCACCAGGAGCAGCGCGTCCGGAGCCGGTTCGCGCAGCTTCACCATCATGCGCAGCAGGAAGTCGATGTTCTTCTCGTGGGCAATGCGGCCGACATGCACCAGGACCGGCCGCCCGGCGTCGATACCGAAGCGTGCACGGAAGGCGGCGCGGTCCCCCGCTTCGAAGCGATCGGCCTCGAGCCCGGTCGGAATGATCGTGATCGGCGTGCGCACCTGGTAGTCGACCAGTGCATCGCGCATGGCGCGCGAGGGCGCAATGAGATGATCGACCTGGTTCCCCTGCGAGCAGGTGAAGCGGCGCGCGAGCAATCGCATCAGACCGCGTGGCAGGAACGGCACGTAGTGGTGCAGGTACTCTTCGAAGTAGGTGTGGTAGCTCTCGACGACCGGAACATTGAGGGCGCGCGCCAGCTCGAGGCCGGCGTAGTGCGCGATGAATGGCGTCTGGATGTGCACCAGCTGGTACTCGCCGGCGCGCAGCTGCGGCAGGAGCTTGCGAATCTCCCCCCGGTGCATCATGCGGTCCTCGGGATCGCGCGGCACCTGGCGCGATCGCACGCGCAGGATGCCGTCCTGCTCTGCTGATTGCGGATAGCGCGGCGCGATCAAGGTCACCTCGTGCCCGAGCCGCTGCAGGTCGCGGCGGAAGGTCTGGATCGAAGTCGACACGCCGTTGATCCGGGGAAAGTACACGTCGGAGATCATCAGCACGCGCATGGTGGTTCCGCCGCAAACAAATTCGGCGCAGGCTAGGGGCACGGTATGACAGACGTGTGACGTCGGCTGGCGGGTATCATGCACCTTCTCCGTCCCAAAGCGCGATGAACATCGACGATCCACAACTCGCCGGACTCAGGGCACGCGCGCAGGCCATACCGCTCGCCGAGCCTGCCCGCCTCGAGTGGGCAAGGCAGTTCAATCGACTGCCCGGGGTCACGCATTTCGGACTCACGATCGATCTCACCGACTCGCTCCTGGTGCGCGTGACGCTGCCTGCCATCGATGAGCATCACGTCGGCGGCCTGCGCTCGCGCGCCGTGAATGGCGCAGTGCTCGCGGGGCTGTTCGATTGCGCCCTGGGAGTGGCGGGAACGCTGCAGTTCGACCAGCGGCGGGCGGGCACCTGTGAGCTTTCGATGCAGTTCATGCGCGCTGTGCTGGATGCCCCGCTCGAGGTCTTCGGCGCCTGCATCAAGCGTACGGACAACCTCGCCTTCGCAGAGAGCGCGCTCTATTCGAACGGCAAGCTGTGCGCGATCGCGACCGGGATCGTGGCCGTGGCGGCCGACCGGGGTGCGCAGGCAATCTGGTGAAAGACCGGACCGGGGGAGCCGGCCCAGGTCGCAAGCTTCGACGCTTGCGACCGCAGGAAGGTTCCGCTTCAGTGCGTCGCAGCCTTGGCCACCGCTGGCTTCTTGAACACGATCTCGTCGATGGCCTTGACCGTGATCGGGTGGTAACCGGGCCGCGCCTGCGCATAGACGCGCTGCGCTTGCGCCCTGCCCCAGTCGCTCTTCATCAGCTCTTCGTAGAGGGGCTTGATGAGCTTTTGGCGGCCGATCATCACCAGGTATTGGTCGAGTCGCGGCAGCGCCGGCGTGTAGCGGTTACGGATCACGTTCATGAACCAGCTGTGCGCGATTTCGGCGTTGCCCGCCTGCGTGAGCCTGAAGGTCTGGTCGAGCTCGGTGAGCTGCGCAGTGCTGAGGCGCGCGGGCATGTTGTCGAGAAAGTGGAGCCACTCGTACGTCGACCACGTGGAGCCCGGCAGGTCGCGGGCCGTCTTGCGGCCTTCGAGCCACGCGCGCCGCTCCTCGTCCACCTTGAGGAACGCATCGGACTGCGGCAGCACTGCATCGGCGGGTAGCCCCGGCTGGTAGAGCCAGGCGTTCAACTGCGCTTCGGTCACGGCTTCAGGCGCAGTGTTGAGGAGATTGTCCTTGAGGTAGGCGACGAATTGCTCCGTCGTCATGCTCTGGAAGGCGAAGTGATCGAAGTAGCCGTGTAGGAACGTCTCCATGCGCTCGCGGCCGACTTTCGCTTCGATGTACTTCAGGAAGAGATAACCTTTCTCATACGGGACGAACGAGAAGGCATCGTCAGGATCGCGCCCTCGCCAGTCGCCGGCGAGCAGCGTGTCGCGCGGCGCGAGCGTCTTCAGATCACCGTTGAGATCCCCGAGTCCGTGCACGGCTTCCATGTCCCGCCGTGCCGGTCCATAGAGCGACTCGAGGATGCGGCGCTCGAGAAACACCGTGAAACCTTCGTTGAGCCATACGTCGCGCCAGGTGGCGTTGGTCACGAGGTTCCCCGACCAGGAATGCGCCATCTCGTGCGTGATCAGCGACACCAGGCTCCGATCGCCTGCAATGATGGTCGGGGTGATGAAAGACAGGCGCGGGTTTTCCATGCCGCCGATCGGAAAGCTCGGCGGCAGGATGAGCATGTCATAGCGGCCCCAGCGATACGGGCCGAAGAGCTTCTCGCAGCTCTCGATCATCGACTCGGTGTCCGCGAATTCACTCGCTGCGGCCTGCAGCGTCGCGGGCTCCGCGAACACGCCGGTGCGCTCGCCGATCGGGCGAAACCGCAGGTCGCCGACGCCGATCGCGATCAGGTAGGAGGGAATGGCTTGCGGCATCTCGAAGCGATAGTCGCCGTTCAGCGGGCTCTCGGGCTGATTGCCCGCGCTCATCACGGCGCGCAGCTCCTTCGGTGTGCGGATGTGAGCGCGATACGTGGCTCGCACCTGGGGCGTGTCCTGCAACGGGATCCAGCTGCGCGCGTGGATGGCCTCGGACTGGCTGAAAAGGAATGGATACTTCTTGCCCGCGGTCTGCGCCGGCGTGAGCCATTGGAGCCCTGAGGCCGAGGGTTGCGAGCGATAGGCGATGCGTACCTTGAAGGTCGGCGAGCTCACATCGGCCGGGATCGAGACGTGCAACGCGCTCCCGAGGATCTTGTCGGGCGGATCGAGCTTGAACCTGAGCGGCGTCGCCTTGCCCGCCGCGTCGAAAAGCGAAATCTTCTGGATCGTCAGATCGCGCGTGTCGAGCGTCAGGTCACGCGCCGCGGCGTCGATCCGGCGCACTTCGAGATCGACCCTGCCGCCGAGGGTCTTCGTCCTGAAATCGACGTCCAGATCGAGATCGACGTTCTCCACCCGCATCGCCTGCGGATCGGCATACGAGTGATAGTCGCGATTGGTGTCGTACGGGGCGCCGGCGGGTGCCTGCGCCATGAGATTCGACAGCGGAAGCGCAGCCGCCAGCAGAGCGACACGCGCGATCGAGAGATGCAACACAGAGCACCTTCAGGTGGGGAGCAGGAGTCTTGTTCAGCGCGCAGTGCCGTCGGCAGCGGTGGCGGTCGTGGCCGGTTCGCTCTCGGACAGCAGCTGCTCGAACTTGGCTTCGTCGACTTCCACTTTTCCATCCCAGTTGGAGCCTTCCGGCACGGCGTTCTGGACCTTGCGGGCCGCGAGCAGTTCGCCGTCGAGGCTCGCATCGGTCGAGATGATGGATACCGGCACCCCGCGCGGCGCAGCCAGCAACCCGTGCACGCGGTCCCAGTCGATGCTGAGCTGCTGATCCTTGATCGCCTTGCGCGTGGACTCGGGAATCGACTTCTCCATGAGCTTGCGCGCGTTCCCGCTCCAGTCGCGCTTGTCATCCTCGAGCGCGCCGTAGGCCTGCACGAGCACGTCGCTGTCGCCGTTGCGTCCGAAAAGCACCGGCTGATTCACGACGCGCAGCTTGGTTCCCAGCGGCACGGTATCGAAGAGCTGCTCGATGTCCTCGGGATAGAGGCGAATGCAGCCGTGACTCGAGCGCATGCCGACGCCATAGGGCTTGTTCGTCCCATGCACGAGGTAGCCTTGCCACTGGAGCGTGAAGGAGTGCTTGCCGAGCGGGTTGTCCGGACCGGGGCCCACGACCGGCGGCAGGTCGTCGCCGTTTTCGGCGTGTTCCTTGCGGATGGAGACCGGCACGGTCCAGACCGGATCGAGCGTGCGCTTGACGATCTTGGTCTGCCCTTCCGGCGTCTGCCAGCCCACGCGCCCGATGCCGATCGGATACGTGATCACTTCGGCCGGCTCGTCCTTCTGGTGCGCAGGGTAATAGAAGAGACGCATTGCCGGGATGTTGATGACGATGCCCTCGCGCGGCGCGTTGGGAAGAATGAAGCGCGTCGGCAGGACGATCGCGCGCCCCTCGCCTGGCAGCCACGGATCGACACCGGGATTGGCGCGCACGATTTCCTCGTACCCGATGTCGAAGCGCCGTGCGATATCGGGGAGCGTGTCCTCCTTCGAAGCGATCGTGCTCTGCATCAGCCCGACGACATCGTCCCCGGCGGGATCGATCTGGAAGCGATGCGTCGCCACCGGCGCCAGGGCCGTGGGTTTCGGCGGTTCCTGCCGCTCGGCGACGGCCTTCTTTTCCTTCCCCTGGAAGGGACCGCCGAACAGCGAGCAGCCCGACAGGGCCAACGCCACGCTGAGCAGTACCAGGGGACGAACCGTTCGTGGATTGTCTGCTCTCGCAGACGGACTCAATCGATGCATGCGCTGATTATGGCATCGCGGCGCGCGACTCTCACGCACAGCAGCACCTGGCGTTCGTGCCCATTGTCTAGAGGAGCGCCGGTCGATCGGGGAGTTCATTCCGGTCCCGCTCCAGTGGCGGGAAATGCGCGGCAATGAGCCTTGTGACAGCCTGGATGCCGTTCAGCACGCCGCTCTCGAAACGGCCGGCTCGAAAGTCCGTCTCGACGGCGCGACAGACGCCCGCCCATTCAGCATCAGAGACGCGCTGGCGATAGCCGCGGTCCGCGACGATCTCGACGTCACGGTCCGCCAGCAGGACGTAGATGAGCACGCCGTTGTTATGTTCGGTATCCCATACGTGGAGCCGAGCGAAGACCTCGATGGCGCGATGGCGCGGCGACATGTCCTGCCACAGTGACGGGCCTTCGAGCGCGGTCTCGATGGCGACGCGAATTTCGCCGCCGTGATGCTGCTCGCTGGCGCGCACCGCCTTCTCGATGGCGCTGAGCGTATGCGCCGGAAAAGTCCGCCGACGCTTGAGATCGGTGGTGAAGATGTGACGCAACAGGCGCGCGAGATTCATCTCACCAGCTCCCCGACGCGCCGCCACCACTGAAGCCGCCACCGCCGCCGCTGAAGCCACCGCCTCCGCCGAAGCTGCCACTGCCGCCGCCCCAACTGCCAAAGCCGCCGCGGCCGCGATTCGACCACCCGCGACCGCCGCCGAAGCCGGCGAGCAGCGCGATGAAAAAACCGAACACGCCCAGCAGAGCGGCGATCGGGATCACGCGCGTCATGACATAAGCGACCACTCCTGCGATGCCGCCGGTAGCCACTGCGCCGAACGTGCGCCCCAGGATGGCACGCAGGAAGTTCGAAGCAATGATCACCAGGATCAGCGCGGTGAAGAACCAGTGACTGCTGCTCGGAGATCCCGACCACTTGTGATCGGGCGGCGGGAGCGGTTCGCCGTCGACCACCCTGATCATCTGGTCGAGCCCGGCGTTGATGCCGCCGTAGAAGTCTCCCTGCTTGAAGAGCGGCGCGATCGTGTCCGAGACGATGCGACCGGCGATCACGTCGGGCATGACGCCCTCGAGACCACGCCCCACCTCGATGCGCATGCGCCGGTCATTCTTGGCGACCAGCAGGATCGCGCCGTCGTCGACACCCTTGCGCCCGAGCTTCCACGCGTCGGCCACACGGATGCCGAAGCCGGCGATGTCTTCCGGCTCGGTCGTAGGGACGATCAGGACTGCGAGCTGGCTGCCCTTGCGCGCCTCGAAGTCGCTCAGCTTCTGTTCGAGCGCGGCGGTCTGCTCGGCGCTCAGCGTACCGGTCAGATCGGTGACGCGCGCGTGCAGCGCCGGCACTTCGATCTGCGCGGGAGCGGCGAACGAAAAGGCGAGCGCGCTGCAGATGAGCGCGCACGCCAGTGCGGACTTGAGACGCATTTAAGGCCGGCCGGCCGCGATCAGTTGGTCGGCGCGGGTTGCGGCGCCGGCTGCGGCGCTGGAGCCGGAGTGGCGCCGAAATCGACCGTGGGCGCCCTGGAGATCTCCGCCTCGTTCTCGACCGAGAAATTCGCCTTGGTCTTGAAGCCGAACAGCATGGCGGTGAGGTTCGAAGGGAAGGAGCGCACCGTCACGTTGTAGCCCTGCACGGCCGCGATGTAGCGATTGCGCGCCACCGCGATGCGGTTCTCGACACCTTCGAGCTGCACCTGCAGGTCGCGAAACGCCTGGATCGACTTGAGGTCCGGATAGCGCTCGACGACGACCAGCAGTCGCGACAACGCGCTGGTGAGCTCGGCCTGCGCCGCCTGGAATTTCTTGAAGGCTTCCGGATCGTTGATCGTATCTGGTGTCGCCTGCACCGAGCCGACGCGCGAGCGCGCCTGCACGACATCATCGAGCACCTGGCGTTCCTGCGCGGCAGCGCCCTTGACGACGTTGACAAGGTTGGGCACGAGGTCCGCGCGCCGCTGATATTGGTTCAGCACCTCCGACCAGGCGGCCTTGATCTGCTCATCCTGCGACTGGAGCGTGTTGTAACCGCACCCGGACAGCAGTGCCGTCATGAGAACCGTCAGGACAAGAACGAGTTTGCGCATGGCTTCCCCCTCGTGAGGTGATTGCCTTGGAGCCTTACCAGATCTGAACGCGATCCTGCGGCGCCCGGTAGAGCTTGTCGCCCTCCTTGACGCCGAAGGCGGTGTAGAACGCCGACATGTTGGCGACGATGCCGTTGCAACGGAATTCGCTCGGGCTGTGCACATCGACCACGAGACGCTGGCGCAGATCCTCGTCGCGGTACTTGCGCCGCCACACCTGGCTCCAGCCGAGGAAGAAGCGCTGTTCGGCCGTGAAGCCGTCGATGACCGGCGCGGGCTTGTCATCCTGCGCGATCTTGTACGCCTTGTACGCGATCGCAAGGCCCGAGAGGTCGCCGATGTTCTCGCCGAGCGTGAGCTCGCCGTTGACTTTCATGTCGTCGATGGCCACGAACTGGTTGTACTCGGCGACCACCTTGGCGGCACGCTCCTTGAAGCGCCGCGCGTCCTCGTCCGTCCACCAGTCGCGCAGGTTCCCGTCGCCGTCGTACTTGCGTCCCTGGTCGTCGAAGCCGTGGCTGATCTCGTGACCGATGACCGCGCCGATCGCGCCGTAGTTGGTGGCATCGTCCGCCGCCGCATTGAAGAACGGCGGGCGCAGGATCGCCGCCGGGAAGACGATGTCGTTCATCGGCGGGTAGTAGTACGCATTCACCGTCTGCGGCGTCATCAGCCACTCGGTGCGATCGACCGGTTTGCCGAGCTTCGCAATGCCGCGGTTGTGCTCGACGATGGCTGACCGCAGGAGATTACCGACCAGGTCGTCCTTGTCGATGGTGAGCGCCGAGTAATCCTTCCACTTGTCCGGGTAGCCGATCTTGACCGTGAACTTGGCGAGCTTCGCCTGGGCGGCTGTCTTGGTCGCCGGGCTCATCCAGTCGAGCTGATCGATGGAGATCCTGTAGGCCTTGAGCAGGTTCGCGACCAGCTCGTCCATCCGCCGCTTTGCCTCGGGCGTGAAATGCTCGGCGACGTAGAGGCGTCCCGCGATATCGCCGACCGACATGTCGATCGTATCGACCGCCCGCTTCCAGCGCGGCTGGTTTTCCTGCACGCCCTTGAGCGTGCGCTGGTGCAGTTCGAAATGCAGGTCCGCGTAAGCGTTGCTCAGGTAGGGTGCGTACTCGTCGATCAGCTTGTACTTCATGTACAGCTTCCAATCCTCGAGCGGCAGCTCCGTAACCGCCTTGCCGAGCGCCGTGACGTAACTCGGCTGAGCGATCACGAGCTCACGCGCATCCGACTTCGCACCCGCGAAGAACTCCGACCAGTCGAAACCGGGGCTGAGCTTATTGGCGGCCGCGATGTCGAACTTGTTGTAGGTTTTCTCGGCGTCGCGGTTCTCGACGCGCGTCCAGTGGGCCTGCGCCAGACGCGTTTCGAGCGCCATGATCCGCTGCGCGCCGCCGTCGGGGTCCTTCAAACCTGCCAGCTTGAGGAGCGCGGCCACGTACGCGAGGTACTTGGCGCGGATGGAGACGTACTTCTCGTCGGTCTTGAGATAGTAGTCGCGGTCCGGGAGCGTGAGACCGCGCTGATAGATGTTGGAAATGTAGGCGGTCGCGTTCTTTTCGTCCTGCGCGAT
>DATBIF010000073.1:0-6223 GCA_036557045.1 Steroidobacteraceae bacterium | reverse complement strand
CGCCACCTGGCACTTCTGGCTGTCGGCGATCTTCGTGAACGTGCTGTTCTTCCCGCAGCACTTCCTCGGGCTCGCGGGCATGCCGCGCCGCATTCCGGACTACGCCACGCAGTTCGCCGACTGGAACATGGTGTCCTCGCTCGGCGGCTTCGCCTTCGGGCTGTCGCAGCTGCTCTTCCCGTACATCATCTGGAAGTGCGTGCGCGGCGGCGCGAAGGCGAGCGACGACGTGTGGGAGGGTTCGCATGGTCTGGAGTGGCTGCTGCCCTCGCCCCCGCCCTATCACAGCTGGGAAACGGCGCCGAACATTCACTTCGGCGAGGAAGCGGGCGAATACGATCCGCACGCCAGGCATTGAAGCGAGCACGTGTGCAGCCTGACGATGAGCAACGCCGCCGCAGCATCCGCCGTCTCGCGATCGGGCTCGCGCTCGTGGCGCTCGCGTTCTATGTCGGCTTCATCCTGCTGAGCTGGTATCGCAGTAGTCATGCCGGCGCCTGAAACCACCGCAGCGAAACCTTCGAATCGCGGACTGGTGCTGCGCTTGTGCGCCTTCGCGCTCGGCAGCTTCGCGTTCGGCTTCGCCATGGTGCCGCTCTACGACGCCTTCTGCCGCGTGATCGGCGTCGATGACCGCGTGGCGCTCACCACCAGGTCGGCCGCCACCGAGGCGCCGCAGACCGAGCGCACCGTCACGGTCGAATTCGTCGCGAATCTTCCCACCAACGGCAGTTTCGAATTCCGTCCGGCGGTCGCCTCGCTCCAGGTGCATCCCGGCAAGCTCTACGAGACCACCTTCTTCGCGCGCAATCTCACCGGGCACGACACCGTCGCGCAGGCCGTGCCCAGCATCGCGCCGGGCCGCGTGTCCGCCTATTTCCACAAGACCGAGTGTTTCTGCTTCACGCCGCAGCACTTTCGCAAGGATGAGGGCCGTGACATGCCGGTGCGCTTCATCCTCGATCCCGCGCTGCCGGTCGACACCGATCGCATCACGCTCGCGTACGTGTTCTACGGCCAGCCGCAGCTTGCGCGCTCGCAACCCGACAATCGTTGAACCCGGAACCCATCGGAACCCACCATGGCACACGCTCACGAAGCCCACGATCCCAACAAGTACTACGTCCCGCACGGCAGCCCCTGGCCGTTCTTCGGCTCGGTGACGCTGTTCGTGCTGATGGCGGGCGCGATTGCGTTCCTCAACGAGTGGGACGGCTCGCTCGGCGCCTGGTCGCTCCTGCCCGGCTTCGTGATGCTGGCACTCCTCTTCTTCTTCTGGTTCGGCACGGTCATCGACGAGAGCGAGCGCGGCATCTTCAACCTGCAGGTGGACCGCAGCTTCCGCATGGGAATGATGTGGTTCATCTTCTCCGAGGTGATGTTCTTCGCCGCGTTCTTCGGCGCTCTGTTCTACGCGCGGCAGTTCTCGGTGCCCTGGCTGGGCGGCGAGGGGGTCAAGGTCTTCTCCAACCTGCTGCTCTGGAAGGATTACGCCGTCCAGTGGCCGACCAATGGCCCGGCTCACATCGGCGGCGACTTCGAGACGATTCCGGCGTGGGATATCCCGGCGCTCAACACCGCCATCCTGCTGACGAGCGGCGTGACCGTGACCATCGCGCACCATATGTTGCGCGCCGGGAAGCGCGCCGGCCTGGCGCTGTTCCTCGCCCTGACCTTCATCCTCGGCTTCACGTTCGTCGGCCTGCAGGCGCATGAGTACGGGCATGCGTACTCGGAGCTCAATCTCAAGCTCTCGACCGGCGTCTACGGTTCAACTTTCTTCATGCTGACGGGCTTTCACGGCCTGCACGTTACGGTCGGCGCCATCATGCTGCTGGTGATCTGGCTGCGCTGCCTGCGCGGTCATTTCACGCCGCAGCGTCACTTCGCCTTCGAGGCGGTGAGCTGGTACTGGCACTTCGTCGACGTGGTGTGGCTGGGACTCTTTATCTTCGTCTACTGGCTGTAGGTACCAGGTACCGTTGCATAACTCGTTGCATAACTCCGGTCGCCGCAAGCGGACTTACGCAACAAGTTATGCAACGGTACCTGGTACCTACTGGCCGACCTGGTGCGGTGTCAGCAGGCCGCGCGAATACGCGAGCATCAGCAGCGCGAACAGCAGCACCGACAGGCTGATGCGCCAGGTCAGGGCGCGCAGCATCTTCCTGGAATCGCCGGTGCCACGCGAAAGATGAAACAGGGCCGAACCCAGGCTCACCACGATGGCGATCAGCATCAGGATGACGAGCAGTTTGATGAGCGGCACGACGTTACCTCGTGGGTCTGTGCTGCCGAGTATAGGTCGTTAGACGATGAGGCTGCGAATTGGTGCGCGCGTTTTCGAGGCGCAGTTGCTGCCGACCGTGCTGGTACTCCTGCTGCTCGCGGTACTTCTCACACTCGGATTCTGGCAGCTCAGCCGCATGCGCGAGAAACAGGCCCTGTTCGCGATGTTTGCCGCGGGCACGCAGTCGACCGTCGATCTCGTGTCGCTGCGCGCCGGAACCGGAGCGCGCTACCGGCACGCGGCGGTGCGCGGGCGCTACGACTCCCGGCACCAGATCCTGCTCGATAACATGACGCACGAAGGCCGCGTCGGTTACCGGGTGCTGACGCCGCTCAGCTTCGATGCGGGCCGCACGCTCCTGGTCGATCGTGGCTGGATACCGCTCGGCGAGAGTCGCCAGCAAGTTCCCGAGGCCAGGGTGAGCGAAGAGGAGCGCACGGTCGCGGGCCGGCTCGACGAGCTGCCGCGTGCCGGCATTCACCTCGCGGCCAGGACGGATCCGAACGCACCCTGGCCGCAGGTCCTGAGCTACCCGACGATGAAAGAGGTCCTGGCGGTGCTGCCGCGGGACCTCTATCCATACATCCTGCTGCTGGATGCGGATCAACCCGACGGCTACGTGCGCGAATGGCAACCGGCGACGTTCCCGCCGAGTCGCCACCTCGGATACGCGGTGACCTGGTTCGCGCTGGCCGCAGCACTCCTCGGCATCTACGTGGCCACGCACCTGCGTCGTGAGAGCGCAGCATGAGCGGCGAGATCTCGAAGTCCAGCACGCGGCGCACGCTCCTGATCATCGCGCTGCTGTTCCTGCTGCCGGTGGCGCTCTCCTTCTATCTCTACTATGGAAAGCGCTGGCGACCGGCGGGGACTACGAATCATGGCGACCTCATCATTCCGCCACGCGCCTTGCCGGCGATCCCCTTGCGCGATGCGAACGGCAACGCGGTCGAACACGCGTTCGAGGGCGCGTGGACGCTGATCTACGTGGGTCCCGGCGCCTGCGATGCCGGCTGCCGCGAGTCGCTCTATGTCATGCGACAGGTGAGGCTCGCGCTCAACCGCGACAGTGAGCGCGTACGACGCGTATTCCTCTACGACGGTGACTGCTGTGATGAGCCGTATTTCTCGACCGAGCAGCAAGGCCTGGTGCGGATCGATCTCGATTCCGACTCGGATGGCAGGCTGGCGCGCGTGTTTCCCGCCCCGGTGCCCCTGGTCGTGTCGGGCCGCATCTGGCTCGCCGATCCGCATGGCAACCTGATGATGAGCTACGCGGCGGGTGCCGACCCCAAGGGCATGCTGGAAGATCTCAAGCGCCTGCTGAAGCTCTCGCACATCGGGTAGAGCGATGACTCGTCTGCGTGTGTTCCGGACACTCACGACCACGGCGCTGGTGCTGTGCTTCGTCGTCGTCATCCTCGGAGCCTACGTCCGGCTCAACGCCGCGGGACTCGGATGTCCCGACTGGCCGACCTGCTACGGCCACCTGACCGCGGGCGGCGCACTCGAGAACTCCGCAACGATCAGCGCGGCGCATCCCGCTCGCCCCCTCGATTACGGCAAGGCGGTCCGCGAGATGGTGCATCGCTATGCGGCGGGCACGCTGGGTCTGCTGATCGTCGCGATGGCTGCGATCGCCATTCTGAATCGCAGCGAACCGCGCCAACCGCTGCGCCTGCCGCTGATCCTGCTCGCAGTCGTGGTCCTCCAGGGCGCATTGGGCATGCTGACCGTGACCTGGCTCCTCAAGCCCCTGATCGTCACGCTGCACCTCCTCGGCGGCATGACGACGCTCGCGCTCCTCTGGTGGATGACCCTGCAGCCTGAACATCGCGAGCTGCACCGCGATGAGCTTGCGCTGCGCCGGCTGGCGATCGCTGCGCTCAGCGTGCTCGGGCTGCAGATCGCGCTCGGCGGCTGGACCAGCAGCAATTACGCGGCGGTCGCCTGCCCCGATTTTCCGATGTGCCAGGGAAGCTTCTGGCCGCACGCGGATTTCAAGAATGCCTTGGTGCTGTGGCGAGGTCTCGGGATCGACTATGAGGGCGGCGTCCTGGATCACCCGGCGCGAGTGGCGATTCACCTCGCGCACCGCATCGGCGCCCTGATCACCACCGTGATGCTGGTGTTCACCGCCGTGCTTTGCATGGCGCGCGGCCGCAGCGCCCGGGTGCGCAACGCAGGGCTGGGCGTGGCACTGATGCTCGCCTTGCAGCTCACCATCGGCATTGCAATGGTGTTGAAGGCTTTTCCATTGCCCCTCGCCACGGCGCACAATGCCGGCGCTGCACTCCTGCTGCTGAGCGCGGTCGCACTGCTCCGGACCCTGTCGCCCCTGAGCGCGACCTGGTTCGCGGGCGAGAGAAGAACATGAGGGAAGAGAGCGCCGGCTCCGAATCTGCCGCACTCCAGCCATCGAGCCCGGCTGGACCTGCAAGCTCTGCTCGGGGCCCTCTGGCCGACGCGGCGCCGCGCTCGCTCGCCACGCGCCTGCACGACTACTTCGAGCTCACCAAGCCCAAGGTCGTGGCCCTGATCGTGTTCACTGCGATCGTGGGAATGCTGCTCGCGACACCGGACGTGCCGCCGTTGCCGCTCGCCATCTACGCCGTCCTCGGCATCTGGCTCGCAGCCGCCTCCGCCGCTGCGATCAACCATGTGCTCGACCGGCGCATCGATGCCGAGATGGCGCGCACCCGGCGGCGGCCGATTCCCACCGGTCATGTGAGCGAAGTGAATGCGTTGTTGTTCGCGTTCGCCCTGGGGCTCGCCTCGATGCTGATCCTGGCGCTCCTCGTCAATCCGCTCACTGCGATGCTGACTTTCGCATCGCTGATCGGTTACTCGGTGATCTATACGCTGTGGCTGAAGCGCGCGACGCCGCAGAACATCGTGATCGGCGGCGCTGCCGGTGCTGCCCCGCCGGTGCTCGGCTGGAGTGCCATCACCGACAGCGTCGATGCGAACGCGCTGCTGCTGTTCCTCATCATCTTCACCTGGACGCCGCCGCATTTCTGGGCGCTGGCGATCGCGCGCCGCGACGACTATGCCAAGGTGGGATTGCCGATGCTGCCGGTCACGCACGGCATCGAGTTCACACGCCTGCACATTCTTCTATATACGATCCTGCTGGTGATCGTGACGCTGCTCCCGTACCTCACGGGCATGAGCGGGCTCGTCTATCTCGTCGGCACGATCGTTCTCGATGTGCTGTTCCTGCGGCACGCGCTGGTCCTGATGCGCGGTACGGAGTTGCCGATCCGCACCTTCCGCTTCTCGATCAATTACCTGATGTGGCTGTTCGCACTGTTGCTGGTCGATCACTACGTGATTGCGACCGTGCAGGCCGAGACACCCTCCGCGACCACCAACATGGCCGCGCGCGCGCTCGCGACACTCAAGGTACCGGGTTCGCCGGATTTCCTGGCCGTGGACGGCGCCGACGTGTGGGTGACCAACGTCGATCGCGTCGAGAAACTGCGCGTCGGCGAGTCCAGACCGGTGAGCACGATACGCGCTCCCGGGCCGTGCGGGGGGATGGTGGTCGCCTTCGAATCGCTCTGGGTCGCGGACTGCCAGGACGCCGGGCTGACGCAGATCGACACCGGCAGCGGTCAGATCAAGACCGTGATCCTCACCGGCCTGGCCGACTCCAATGGCGAGCTGAGCATCGCAGCCGGCGCCGACTCCATCTGGTTGCTGACGGATGCCAAGGGTGTCCTGTCGCGCATCCGCCCCGACACCGGAAAAGTCAGCGCAACCGTCAACGTGAAGGCGGGCTCTTTTGCCGCGGCTTTCGGCTTCGGCGCGGTCTGGGTCACCAATACGGACGAAGTGAAAGGATCCGTGCAGCGAATCAATCCCGCCACCGAGTCCGTCGAAGCCACGATCCCGGTCGGGCCGACACCGCGATTCCTGGCTGTCGGCGAG
>DATBIF010000072.1:0-11277 GCA_036557045.1 Steroidobacteraceae bacterium | reverse complement strand
GTGGAGCTCGTGTGCCAGCTCGGCTCGCCGCGCTCGATCTCGACTTTCCTGCAGCGGGTCGGGCGCGCCAATCATTCGGTGACCGGCGTTCCCAGGGGACGTCTCTTTCCCGGTAGCCGCGATGAGCTGATCGAGTGCGTCGCGCTGCTCGACTCGGTGCGGCGCGGCGAGCTCGACATGCTGAGCATTCCCGCGCATCCGCTCGACGTGCTCGCTCAGCAGATCGTCGCCGAGCTGGCCTCGCGCGAGTACGGCGAGGACGAGTTGTTCGCACTGGTGCGCCGCGCATGGCCGTATCGAAACCTCGAGCGCGCCGAGTTCGATGCGGTCGTGAGCATGCTGGCCGAGGGCATCAGCACTCGGCGTGGCCGGCGGGGTGCCTACCTGCATCGCGATGCGGTGAACCGGCGTCTGCGCGGCCGGCGTGGAGCGCGGCTCACGGCGCTCACCTGTGGCGGAGCGATTCCGGACAACGCCGACTACCAGGTGATCCTCGAGCCGGCGGGTATTTTTGTCGGCACCGTGCACGAGGATTTCGCGGTCGAGAGTCTCTCGGGCGATGTCTTTCAGCTGGGCAACACGTCGTACCGCATCCTGCGCGTCGAAGCGGGGCGCGTGCGGGTCGAAGACGCCAAGGGTCAACCGCCGAGCATCCCGTTCTGGCTGGGTGAAGCGCCCGCGCGCACCGCGGAGCTCTCGCAGTCGGTCGCGCGTCTGCGCGAGCAGATCGATGAAAGTCTCTCGACCATCGACGGACCCGCCATCGAGCGCTGCGTCGAGGCCGCGATGGCGAGGTACCAGCTGAGTCGCCTCGGCGCGCAGCAGCTGGTCGAGTACCTCGCGGGCGCGAAGGCGGTGCTCGGCCGGCTGCCGACCCAGCAGACACTGGTGTTCGAGCGCTTTTTCGACGAATCGGGCGGCATGCAGCTGGTGATTCATGCGCCCTTCGGCGCGCGGCTCAATCGCGCGTTCGGCCTCGCGCTGCGCAAGCGCTTCTGCCGCGCCTTCAATTTCGAGCTGCAGGCGGCCGCGACCGAGGATTCGATCGTGCTGTCGCTCGGCGAGACGCACAGCTTCGCGCTCGAAGACGTGGTGAGCTTCCTCAACAGCCGGACGGTGGAATCGGTGCTGGTGCAGGCGGTGCTCGATGCGCCGTTGTTCACGACCCGTTGGCGCTGGAACGCGAGCATTTCGCTGGCGGTGCGCAGATCGCGCGGCGGCAAACGCACGCCGGCCCCGCTGCAGCGCATGGCGGCCGAAGACCTGATCGCGGTGGTGTTCCCCGATCAGATCGCCTGCGCGGAGAACCTGACCGGCGAGCGCGAGATTCCGGATCATCCGCTGGTCAGGCAAACGCTCGATGATTGCCTGCACGAAGCGATGGATGTCGACGGTCTGGTCGCGCTCCTGCGTGCGATCGAGAGCGGCAGGGTGAGCGTGCTCACACGCGATCTGCCGCATCCCTCGCCGCTCGCGCAGGAGATTCTCAGTGCGCGGCCTTATGCGTATCTCGACGATGCTCCTCTCGAGGAACGCCGCACGCAGGCGGTCGCCTCGCGCCGCTGGCTCGATCCGCAAACCGCCGCCGACTTCGGCAAGCTCGACCAGCAAGCTATCGCCACGGTTCGCGAGGAAGCGTGGCCCGGCGCCGAGAACGCCGACGAGTTGCACGACGCCCTGATGACGCTAGGACTCCTGACCGCAGAGGAAGGAGATCGCAGCGGTTGGCGCGCCCTGATGGAGGAGCTGCAAGCTGCGCGGCGCGCGACGACGATCTCCATCAGCGGACACTCTTTCTGGGTCGCTGCCGAATCCCTGCCCATGCTTTGCGCGCTGTACCCGGCGGCGACGCCTGAACCGCAGATCGTAGCCCCGGAGCCCTTCGCCTCACGCGCGTGGTCGCGCGATGAAGCATTGATCGAAGGGGTGCGAGGCCGGTTGCAAGCGCTCGGGCCGACGACGCGAGACGCGATCGCCGCTGCCCTGGCGATTCCGGCAAGCTCCATCGAGGTCGCGCTCGCGGCGCTGGAGGGCGAGGGGTTCGTGCTGCGGGGGCAATTCACGGGTACCGCTGAAACGGAGTGGTGCGAGCGGCGTCTCCTCGCGCGCATCCACCGCTACACGATCCGCACCCTGCGCGCCGAGATCGAGCCTGTATCGAGCGCCGACTTCATGCGCTTCCTCCTCGAGTGGCAGGGCGTGACACGCGAACCGAGAGGCGAGGGCGTCGAAGCGCTTGCCGGTGTCGTCGAGCAGCTGCAGGGATTCGAAGTCCCCGCGGCCGCGTGGGAAGACGATGTTCTCGCTGCGCGTCTCGACGAGTACGACCCGAACTGGCTCGACAGTCTGTGCCTTTCCGGTCGCGCGCTCTGGGCCCGGCTGACGTCGGCCAAGGGCCCAACCGCGGGCCCGGTGCGGGCGACGCCGCTGGCGCTCATCAGCCGCAAGAACGGGGCGCTCTGGCAGTCTCTTTCGGACGGTTCGCGCAGCGAAGTGGAGCTGTCGCACGCAGCCGCAGCGCTGGCTGAGTACCTGCGGACGCACGGCGCATCATTCTTCGATGACATGGTCACAGGCTCGGGACTCCTGCGGGCCCAGGCCGAGACCGGGCTCGGCGAACTGGTCGCCGCGGGACTCGTCAATTCGGACAGCTTCAGCGGACTGCGTGCGCTGTTACTCCCTGCTGATCGCAAGCGGCGACTTGCGACGCGCCGCCGGCGCATCGCGCTCTTCGGCCTCGAGGATGCGGGACGCTGGAGCCTGATCCGTAGGAGCGCACCCGTACCTGAGAACGAAACCGAGTCGATCGAGCGCGTCGCCGAGTTGCTGCTGAATCGCTATGGCGTCGTGTTCCGTCGTCTGCTCACGCGCGAGGCGGACTGGCTGCCGCCGTGGCACGCGCTGCTGCGCGCGTATCGCCGGCTCGAAGCGCAGGGTCACATCCGCGGCGGACGCTTCGTCGCGGGCGTGAGCGGCGAGCAGTTTGCATTGCCGGACGCGGTGGGCGCGTTGCGTGCGATTCGCCGCAAGGCACTCGACGACCGGCTGGTCTCGCTGAGCGCCGCCGATCCGCTCAACCTCTGCGGCATCGTGACACCGGGGCCGCGGGTGCCCGCGCTCGCCGGCAATCGCGTCCTGCTCCGCGATGGCGTGCCGCTCGCGGTGCTCGCGGGCGGACAGACCGACTTCCTCACAACGCTCGAGCCAGCAGCCGAATGGGCGGCGCGCAACGCGCTGCTTCAGAAGCGCATCGTTTCCGCCACGCTGCGACCGAGCTGATCCGGCACCGGAGGATTGCTGATGGACAAGAAAGCACTCGAGCGGGCAGGCAAGCTGACGGGCCGCTTCCGGGTGACCGATGGCAAGGGCTTCAAGCTCAAGAAGCATGACCCGGGCGACACCGGCGAGCTGACCGACGAGGACAAGCCGGCGGCGCAGCAGGCGCTGCGCAACGGTGTCGAAATGCTCGCAGAGCTGCAGGCACGCCTGTACGCGCAGGATCGCTGGGCGGTGCTGCTGATCTTCCAGGCCATGGATGCGGCCGGCAAGGACGGTGTCATCAAGCACGTGATGTCGGGGGTCAACCCCTCGGGGTGCCAGGTCGCATCGTTCAAGGCCCCTTCGGCCGAGGAGCTCGATCACGACTTCCTGTGGCGCTGCATGCGGCACCTGCCGGAGCGCGGACGCATCGGGATTTTCAACCGCTCGTACTATGAGGAAGTGCTCATCGTGCGCGTTCACCCGGAGATCCTGTCGCGTCAGCGTCTGCCCTCCGGGCTGGTGAGCAAGGACATCTGGCGCGAACGCCACAAGGACATCCGCAGCTTCGAGCGCTACCTGGCGCGCAATGGTGTGCTGGTCCGCAAGTTCTTCCTGAACGTCTCCAAGGAAGAGCAGAAGAAGCGTTTCCTCGAGCGGCTCGAGGAGCCGGACAAGCACTGGAAGTTCTCGGCAGACGATGTGCACGAGCGCAAGTACTGGGAAGACTACATGGCCGCGTTCGAGGACATGATCCGGCACACCGCGACCGAGCACGCGCCCTGGTACGTCGTGCCGGCCGACAACAAGTGGTTCACGCGCATCGTGGTCGCCGGCGCCATAATCGATGCCATGAATTCATTGAACCTCGAGTATCCGAAACTCGCGCCGGCAACCCGGACCGAGCTGGCCAAGGCACGGCGCGAGCTGCTCGCCGAGAAATAGCCCGGAGCACGAAGATGGCTGACAAGACCGAGATCTGTCGTGGGGCGCGGATCACCGTGCGTTTCGACGGCAACAGGTGCATTCACTCGCGCAACTGCGTGCTCGGCGATCCGCGCGTCTTCGAACCCAACGCGCCCGGTCCCTGGATCCATCCGGATGCGGCTTCAGTGGAACGCGTGGTGGAGCTGGTCAACGCATGCCCGTCGGGAGCGCTCACGTACGAGCGCACGGATGGCGAAGAGAGCGAGCAGCCGCCGGTCGTCAACACCGTGCGCGTACGCGAGAACGGGCCGCTGGCATTCCATGCGCAGCTGCACTTCTGGGGCGGCGAAGTCTCGCTGCGCGCAACGCTGTGCCGGTGTGGTGCCTCGAAGACCAAGCCGTTCTGCGATGGGAGCCACACCGCCGCTGGATTCACGGCGACTGGCGAACCGGCCGCGAAAGAATCACAGCCGCTGGCGGTTCGCGACGGCGCGCTGATCATTACGCCGCGTCTCAACGGTCCCCTTTATGTCAAGGGCAGCCTCGAGGTTGTGTCAGGAACCGGGCACACCCTGAACCGGGTTTCGGAAACCTGGCTGTGCCGCTGCGGCCATTCGTCCAACAAGCCCTACTGCGATGGCACGCACAAGAAGGTCGGCTTCGAGGCCGACGGCGAGGCTCCGCTCCGCAAGCCGGAGACGAAATGAATATCCGGCTGCTTGCAGCCGTCGCGCTCGCCTGGTCAGTAGCCCTGGCGGCCGCGACTCCGCCGACCGGCGCAGGCGCTGCGCCCGGGTACCAGTCCGAGATCGAAGCCTGGCGTGCGCAGCGGCTGACGAATCTCACGTCTGAGAATGGCTGGCTGACGCTCGTCGGTCTCTACTGGTTCAAGCCCGGCGACAACACGTTCGGGCGCGCTCACGACAACGCACTCGTGCTGGACAATCCCTCGCTCGCTGCACACGCGGGAACATTCACACTCGAAAAGGCGGCGGTTCGCTTCAGCGCGGCGCGGGATGCGGGCATCACCAGCAACGGACGGGCGGTGACATCGGCGGAACTGGCGCCCGACACCAGCGGCGCGCCGACGATCCTCTCGAGCGGGACGCTGCGCTTCCATGTCATCGATCGCGTCGGGCATCTCGGCCTGCGGGTGCGAGACGTGGCGAACCCGCTGCGCACGCATTTCAAGGGGCTCGACTATTTTCCGATCGACGCTACCTGGGTTTTTCACGCGCAGTTCCATGCGTACGAGCCTGCGAAGCACGTGCAGATCGTGAATGTCCTGGGCATGGTCGACGACATGACGGCGCCCGGCTATCTCACCTTCACGCGTGACGGGAAGCAGTGGCGGCTGGATGCGCTGCTCGAGGAACCGAAGGCCGAAGACCTCTTCATCATGTTTGCGGATGGTACCAGCGGGCGAGAGACGTACGGCGCGGGACGCTTCATGTATCTGCCGCTGCCGGGCGCGGGTGAAGTGCTGCTCGATTTCAACAAGGCCTACAACCCGCCGTGCGCGTTCAACGAGTTTGCGACCTGTCCGCTGCCGCCACGCCAGAATCGCCTGGCGCTACGGGTCGAAGCGGGCGAGAAGTCTTACCAGGCCGGGCACTGACGCCCGGGATCGTCGCAGCCGCAAAGCACAAGGCCGGTATCGCTCGCGCGACACCGGCCTTGTTGTCTCGATTGCAGGAGTGCTTCAGTCGTCCATCAGGAACGAGCGCAGCTGCTCGCTGCGGCTCGGGTGCCGGAGCTTGCGCAGCGCCTTGGCCTCGATCTGGCGGATGCGCTCGCGTGTCACGTCGAACTGCTTGCCGACTTCTTCCAGCGTGTGATCGGTATTCATGTCGATGCCGAAGCGCATGCGCAGCACCTTGGCTTCGCGCGGCGTGAGGCCGGCGAGCACGGCGTGCGTGGTCTCGCGCAGCGACTCCATGGTGGCGGCATCGATCGGTGAGTCGACCGAGGTGTCCTCGATGAAGTCGCCGAGGTGTGAATCCTCGTCGTCGCCGATCGGCGTCTCCATCGAGATCGGTTCCTTGGCGATCTTGAGGACCTTGCGCACCTTGTCCTCGGGCATCTCCATGCGCACGGCCAGCTCTTCCGGCGTCGGCTCGCGGCCCATCTCCTGCAGCATCTGACGCGAGATGCGGTTGAGCTTGTTGATGGTCTCGATCATGTGCACCGGGATGCGGATGGTGCGCGCCTGGTCGGCGATCGAGCGGGTGATCGCCTGGCGGATCCACCACGTCGCGTAGGTCGAGAACTTGTAGCCGCGGCGGTATTCGAACTTGTCGACCGCCTTCATCAGGCCGATGTTGCCTTCCTGGATCAGGTCGAGGAACTGCAGGCCGCGGTTGGTGTACTTCTTCGCGATCGAGATCACCAGGCGCAGGTTGGCCTCCACCATCTCCTTCTTCGCGCGGCGCGCCTTGGCCTCGCCGATCGACACCTCGCGGTTGATCTCCTTGATGTCGCTGATCGAAAGGTGATGCACGTCCTCGAGCTGCTGCAGCTTCTTCTGCCGCTTCTCGATCTCTTCCTTCAGGCGCCCGAGCGCCGAAGAGTGCTTCTTCTTCGCCTTGAGGTGCTTCTGCAGCCAGCGCAGGTTGGTCTCGTTCTTCGGGAAGGTCGAGATGAAATCCTTGCGCGGCATGCCGGCCTGGCGCACGCAGATCATCATGATCTCTTTCTCGAGCTGGCGGATCTCCGCGACGTGATCGCGCAGGTTGTCGATCAGCTGCTCGAACATCTTGGGCGCGAGCTTGAGCTCCATGAACTCGCCCGCCAGCTTCTTGCGCAGCTTCGCCGTCTTCGGGTCCTTGACACCCTTGCCGTGCAGGGCGTTGATCACTTGCGCGTGGTAGCGGGCCAGCGCCGCAAAGCGACGCGCAGCCTCCTCGGGATCGGGACCCGTCTCGAGCGCCTCTTCCTCTTCCTCGCCTTCTTCGCCTTCCTCGTCTTCCTTCTCGACCGCTTCGCGGGCGAGCTCGAGGCGCGCATTCTGCGGCTGCGCGATCTCGTCCGGCGCATTCGGGTCGACGAAGCCGACGATCATGTCGATGAGACGATTCTGTCCCGTCTTCACCGGCTCGTACTGCCTGAGCATGAGCTCGAAAGTGGACGGGTAGAGCGCGAGCGCGCTGCGCACGGCATCGAGACCTTCCTCGATGCGCTTCGCGATGCGGATCTCGCCTTCGCGCGTGAGCAGCTCCACGGTGCCCATCTCGCGCATGTACATGCGCACCGGATCGGTGGTGCGACCGAATTCGGCATCGACTGCAACCAGCGCCGCTGCGGCTTCCTCGACTGCTTCCTCGTCAGGCTGCGCGGCTTCGGCGAGCAGCAGCGACTCGGCATCCGGCGCTTTCTCGTACACCGGGATGCCCATGTCGTTAATCATGTTGACGATGTCTTCGATCTGCTCCGGATCGACGATCTCGCTCGGGAGGTGATCGTTCACCTCGGCGTACGTGAGGTAACCCTGTTCCTTGCCCCTGGCGATCAGGAGCTTCAACTGCGACTGGCGCTCATCAGCGATGTGAGTAGCCTTCTTGTCGCTCAGGGGTGCTGGTCTCATAGGGGTGGCTGCGGTGCGCGGTGCCAAAAGAACGCGCGAGTATACTTGGACAGACTTCGGACGACTAGATTCGGTCTTTCGGGCCATTTTCAACCCTTGCTCCGGGCGGATCCGCGCCTGCCGCGCTCAGCCAGAAGTCCTTGAAGTTCAAGCTTTTCCTGTGACGTCAGGCCGCTCTCCTCTGCCTTGCGCAGGAGCTCGTCCGTACGTTTGGACGGCCCCGATTCGCTGCCCAACCGGTCGACGGTCATCTGAATGTCACGAGCCGCTGCCTTGGGATCGGTGACCAGGCATTCGGCCACGGCGAGCTTGTCGAGGTGAACGCCCTCCGGCCGCTCGCGCCAGCGCTCCACCACGACGGCTTTGTTGAGCGCAGGGTGAGATTTGAGTTCGCCGATCAGCTCTGCAAGGAGCGGCGCACCGGGCTGAACGCTGTGCGTCAGCTCTTCTGCACCGGTGATCGCCTTCGCGGCCTCAGGATGATTCAGCAGGAGCGTGATCGCCTGACGTACCAGGCTGCCGCGGCCAGCGGCGAGCGCCGGCTTTGACGGATTTCTCGGCGCGGCGCGCGGCGTCGCGCCTTGATCTGCCTCGAGCAGGAGCGCCGCGAGCTTGGCGGACGACATGCCAACCTCTCTCGCCAGTCGATCGATCAGCAATTCCTGGTAGACGCCCGCCGGAATGCGACGCAGAAGCGGCTTGGCCAGCTCCGCGAGCCGTGCGCGCCCATCGATGTGCTCGAGATCCACCTGCGAGGCGAGCTGCTCGACGAGATATTCCGAGAGCGGCAGAGCGCCGGCGAGTCGCTTCTCGAAGGCCTCGCGTCCTTCCTCGCCGACGAGCGAATCCGGGTCGTGTCCTTCCGGCAGGAACATGAACTTGATCTGCCGGCCTTCGCGCGCCTGAGGCAGCGCATTCTCGAGGGCACGCCACGCCGCGGCGCGCCCCGCGCGATCGCCGTCGAAGCAGAACACCACCTCCGCGGTGAGCCGAAAGATGCGGTTGAGGTGCTCGCTGGTGGTCGCGGTGCCGAGCGTCGCGAGCGCGTACGTGACTCCGGCCTGATGAAGGCGCACCACATCCATGTAGCCTTCGACGATCAGGAGCCGCGTCAGGGCCTGGCGCGCCTGGCGCGCTTCGTAGAGTCCATAGAGCTCCTTGCCCTTGTGAAAGACACTCGTCTCCGGAGAGTTGAGGTACTTGGGCTCGCCGCTGTCGATGATCCGTCCGCCGAACGCGATCACGCGCGCGCGGGCATCGCGGATCGGAAACATGATCCGGTCGCGGAAGCGATCGTAGAAACCACCGTCGGCGTCGCGGGCTCCGGCGCCGGTGCGCTCGATGATGAGCCCCGCGGCGAGGAGCTTGCGGCGCGCGGGATCGGTCGATCCGAAGCGCTTGAGCAGCGCGTTCCAGGAATCCGGCGCGTACCCGATGCCAAAGCGCAGCGCAGTGTCCTCGTCGAGCCCACGCTTCTCGAGGTATTCGATGGCGCGAGCGTTGTCCTTGAGGCTGTCGCGGAAGAACTGCGCGGCGCGGCCGAGCACTTCGTAGAGATCATCGCTCGAGGACTCGCGCTTGGCGCCGGCTTCGCGTGGCACCTCGAGACCGACGCGGCTGGCGAGCTCTTCGACCGCCTCGACGAAGCCGAGCTTGTCGTACTCCATCAGGAAGCCGATCGCGGTGCCGTGCGCGCCGCAGCCGAAGCAGTGATAGAACTGCTTCGCCTGGCTCACGGTGAACGAGGGTGTCTTCTCGCCGTGGAACGGGCAGCAGGCCTTGAACTCCTTGCCCGCTTTCTTGAGCGGCACGCGGCTGCCGATCACCTCGACGATATCGGCGCGCGCGATCAGCTCGTCGATGAAGTGCTGGGGAATCAGGCCGGCCATGGACTTGAGATATTGAGTCCTGTCCGATCGTTTGTGGAGCCGCCGTTGCGCGGCGGACGGGTCAGGCCGGGACGCGGCCGGTTCAGCTACTCAGCTTCGCTTTCAGCCTGGCGCCGACGACGGCCATATCGGCCTTGCCCTGCGCCTGCGACTTGACCAGGCCCATCGCCTTGCCCATGTCCTTCACGCTGGTGGCGCCTGTCGCCTTGATGGCCTGCGCGATCAGGGCATCGATCTCCGCCTCGGAGAGCTGCGCCGGAAGGTAACCCTGGATCAGGTTGATCTCGGCCGTTTCCTTGTCGATCAGGTCCTGCCGGCCGCCGGACTGGAAGTGCACCAGCGATTCCTTGCGGCTCTTGATCATCTTCTCGAGCACGCTCAGAACTTGCACATCATCGAGCTGGATGCGCTCATCGACTTCGCGTTGCTTGATACCGGCCAGGATCATGCGGATGGTGCCGAGGCGTTGTTTCTCGCCCGCACGCATCGCGGCCTTCATGTCGTCCTGGATTCGCTCCTTGAGCGTCATGGCCTGGGGCAAAGCCTGTGCAGAGTTGCCCTGAGGATCAGCGCGGTGCCCGCATCCCGTCGCGCGAGACGCGCTTCATGTGCCGCTTGATGGCTGCGGCCTTCTTTCGTTTCCGTTCCTGGGTGGGCTTCTCGTAGAATTCGCGTCGCCTGAGCTCCGTGAGGATGCCGGCCTTCTCGCAGGCACGCTTGAAGCGCCGCAGGGCGGCATCGAAATACTCGTTTTCACGGACACGAACGCTCGGCATCGAAACCTCAACTCGAATCAGATAAGTTCGCCAGGGCCCCGGCGAAGGGGCGCGATTCTAAAGGTCCGTGATTCAAAAGGCAAAATCGGCCATGCGCGTGCTGGGCATCGAATCCTCGTGTGACGAGTCCGCGGTCGCTGTCCTCGATGAGGCGGCGGGGCTGCTCGCGCACGGGCTCTTCAGCCAGAGCGCCCTGCACGACGAGTTTGGGGGCGTGGTGCCCGAGCTCGCCTCCCGGGACCACGTGCGCAAGCTATTGCCGCTCCTGAAGGAAACCCTCCGTTCGGCGGGCAGCGAGCCGGGCGAAATCGACGGCATCGCGTACACGGCGGGACCCGGCCTGGCGGGCGCGCTCCTCACCGGAGCGGCCCTGGGTCGGAGCCTGGCTTACGCCTGGGGCATTCCGGCCGTCGCCGTGCACCACCTCGAGGGCCACCTGTTCGCACCCATGTTGGAGAGCCCGCCCCCGGAGCTGCCGTTCCTGGCGCTGCTGGTGTCGGGGGGGCACACGATGCTGATCGAGGTGAGCTCGTTCGGTCACTATCGGCTGCTTGGAGAGACGCTCGACGATGCGGCCGGGGAAGCCTTCGACAAGACCGCGAAACTCCTCGGGCTGCCGTACCCCGGCGGAGCTGCGCTGTCGCAGCTCGCCGAGCGCGGGCGTGCCGGGAAGATCAAGCTGCCGCGACCGATGCTCGATCGCGCCGATCTAGACTTCAGCTTCAGCGGACTCAAGACGGCAGCCATGCTCAAGATTCGCGGGCGCGCGCTCGACGAGCAATCGCGCGCCGATCTGGCGCTGGCGTTCGAGACCGCAATCGTCGATTCCCTGGTCGCGAAGACC
>DATBIF010000071.1:0-5863 GCA_036557045.1 Steroidobacteraceae bacterium | reverse complement strand
CCCGGTGTAGCTATGTGAGTGCAGGAACGCGGTGAGCTTCGTGTATTCGTCGTAGAACGCCTGGTAGATCGGCTCGGTGGCGAGCACCACCGACAGCGGCAGGTAGCCGCCGGTGAGACCTTTCGAGAGGCACATGAGGTCTGGCCGGATGTGCGCCTGCTCGCAGGCGAACATCGTGCCGGTGCGCCCGAAGCCGACCGCGATCTCGTCCGCGATCAGCAGCACCTGGTGCCGGTCGCAGGCAGCGCGCAGGAGCTCGAGGTACACCGGGTGATACATGCGCATGTTGCCCGCGCACTGCACCAGCGGCTCGACGATCACCGCCGCGACCTCGTCGGCGTGACGGGAGAGCGCCTCTTCCATGGCCGCGAACCTGCGCCGCGTGTGCGTTTCCCAGCTCTCGCCGGGCTCGCGCTCGAAGCAGTCAGGCGAGGGGACCGTGATCACGTCCATGAGCAGCGGCTGGTAGATCGCCTTGTAGAGCTCGACGTTGCCGACCGCGAGGGCGCCCAGGGTTTCGCCGTGATAGCTGTTACTGAGCGTAATGAAGCGGCGCTTGGACGGACGCCCGAGATTGTGCCAGTAGTGAAAGCTCATCTTCACCGCGACTTCGACCGCCGCCGAGCCGTTGTCGGCGTAGAAGCAACGCGTGAGCCCGGCCGGTGTCAGCCGCGTGAGTCGTTCGGCCAGCTCTACGGCAGGCTCGTGGGTCAGGCCGGCGAGCAAGGTGTGCTCGAGCGTGTCGAGCTGCTGCGCCACGCGCGCGTTGATGAAGGGGTTCGCGTGCCCGAACAGGTTCACCCACCAGGAGCTGATGGCATCGAGGTAGCGCCGCCCGTCGTGATCCTCGAGCCAGGCGCCCGAGCCGCGCCGGATCGGAATCATGGGGAGCGACTCGTAATCGCGCATCTGGCTGCACGGGTGCCACACGACCGCAAGATCGCGGCGCGCGAGTCCGGAGCTGTCGACAGGAGGCTGAGTCATGGTGGGGCCGGCAGCGGTCATTCTGGAGGAGGCTCTCGCACATATCCACTTCGAATCGCCCGGGCGGTGAGCGGGCGGGCCCGCGTTTCTGGCATGATCCGCACCCAATTGGGTGAGGGTCTGACAGGCCAGTGATCCGACGCAAACGCAGCGAACCCGGTGCAGCCGACCCGCCGGTGGATGTCGCCAGCGGATGGCTGCGCACCGCGCGTCGCGTGCTGTCACCGAATTGCGACGCGCGCCCGGCGGGCGTGACAGCCGATCTCATCGTGATTCACGGCATCAGCCTGCCGCCCGGCGATTTCGGCGGCCCGTGGATCGACCGCCTGTTCACGAACTCCCTGCCGCCGCAACATCACCCGTACTTCGCGGAGATCGCCGACCGGCGCGTCTCGTCGCACCTGCTCATCGATCGCCGCGGCGCCATCACGCAGTACGTGCCGTTCCATCAGCGCGCCTGGCACGCGGGTGCGTCGAGCTATGAAGGACGCGCGGCCTGCAACGACTTCTCGATCGGGATCGAGCTCGAGGGCACGGATGCCACTGCGTACGAGGATGCTCAGTACGTCGCGCTCGCCAACGTCATCAGCGCGCTGTGCGAGGTGTACCCGGACCTCGATCCCGGGCGGCTCGCCGGGCACAGCGACATCGCGCCCGGGCGCAAGACCGATCCCGGACCGAGTTTCGATTGGCCTCGCCTCAGGACGCTGATCGCACTCGCGCAAAGCTCGAGTCCCGGCTACTGAGGGCCGCATGACACTGCTCGCCCTCCTGATTGGCCTGATGCTGGAACGCGCGGCGACCGAGCTCCTGCACCTGCGCGAGCCGCGCTGGTTCGACGGCTACCTCGAGTGGGCTCTGAAATACTTTCGCGACCTGCATGGCACGAGCGTCTTCGTCGTGACCGTCATGCTGATCCTGCTGCCGGTGCTCCCGGTCGCGCTGGTGGCTTGGGTATTTCGCGAGGTGCTGCTCGGGATCCTGTTCGTCGGCTTCGGCGCACTGGTGCTGGTGTTCTCGCTCGGGCCGCGTGATCTCAAGACCGAAGTGGAGGAGTACCTCGATGCCCTCGGCAGCGGGGATCGCGAGACCGCCGCGCGCGTCGCGCGCGCGATCACCGAGCACGATGCCGCACAGCGCACCGCCGACGCGCCCAGCACGCTGGCGGATGCGATTTTCGTGCAGACCAACAACCGCGCGTTCGCCGTGCTCTTCTGGTTCATGGCGCTGGGTCCTGCAGGCGCCTGGCTGTTTCGGGTGAGCGACCTGATGCGGCGCCGGGCCGTGTTCGAGTATCGCGGCCGCGCGGACGCGTCTCACGACGTGCCGGAGTTCGTGCACGCCATACAAGCCATTCATGGCGTGCTGGCATGGGCGCCCGCACGCCTGCTCGCGCTGGGTTACGCGCTGGCGGGCAATTTCGGCCGGGCGAAGCGCGCTTGGCAGGACGTCATGCGTCGCATCATGCCCTTCTTCGATGCCAACGATGAGTTGCTGGGGAGCGTCGGCAGGGCCGCGGTGGACGTCGAGGAAGACGCGGACCCGCAGCTCCTGCCCGAAGCCCGCGACATCCGCGCGTGCATGAGCCTCGTCAACCGGGCGCTCCTGATCTGGCTGGTGTTCGTCGCTGCCCTGGTACTGATCGGCTGGGTACGCTGATGCGATTCGGGCTCGCGACGCGCGCGCGGTCGCTGTGGCGCGTATTACTGGCTGTGGCAATGGCCAGCGCCGTCGCCGCGGCACACGGCGCCACGCCCGCACGTCGCATCGTCAGCCTCGCGCCCAACCTCACCGAACTGGTCTACACCGCGGGCGCCGGCGATCGCATGGTCGGCGCCGACGCCTACAGCGACTATCCCGCCGCAGCGCGAGAGCTGCCGCGCATCGGCGATGCGTTCCAGGTCGACTACGAACGCGTCGTGGCGCTGCACCCGGATTTGGTCCTGGTCTGGAACAGCGGCACGCCCGAGCCCGTGATCGCCAGGCTGCGGCAGCTGGGCCTGCACGTCGAGCGCGTTGGCACCGCGAGACTCGAGGATATTGCAAGCGCAATTCGACGTATTGGGGCGCTGGCCGGCACGGAAACGCATGCCCGGGAGGCCGCGGCCGAATTTACGACGGCCATCTCAGAACTGCGTCTCCGCCACGCTCACGATGCGCCCGTAACCGTGTTCTTTCAGATCCAGGCGGCACCCCTTTTCACCATCAACGGGGAGCATCTCATCAGCGACATTCTGAAAGTCTGTGGCGGCCGCAACATCTTCGCGGACCTCAACCAGCTGGCGCCTCCGGTGAGCCTCGAGGCGGTGCTGGAGCGCAATCCCGAGGTCATCATTGCAGGCAGCGACAGCGCGAAGGATGAGGACCCGCTCGCGCAGTGGCGCCGCTGGCCGCAGCTCGCCGCCGTGAAGCGCGACAATCTCTACTTCGTGAGCGCCGATCGCATCGCGCGCGCCACGACGCGAGTCGTGGAAGGCACCGAACAGGTCTGCAGACTCCTGGCCGAGGCGCGCCAGCACCTGGCCGGAGCGCCGGCGCAGCCATGAGCCCGCGCCCCGCGAACACTGCACTGCCGGGCAGTGCAGCTCCTCTCGACACCGTGCCCGGCTCCGAGCGGCGGCGGCCGCATCCGGCCCCGGTCGCCCGGCGCGTGCTGATGGTACTCATCGTGCTTGGTGTGCTGGGGGCGTTTTCGGTGCTCGTGTGGCTCGCAGTGCAGATCCGGACGCTCACCGACAACTCGCACACCCCGAACGCCGATGACCTGCGTCGCGCGACCGAGCTGTTTCGCACGTTGGTGCGGATACTGAGCGCCTCGGTCGTGGGCGTGGCGATCTGGATCGGTCACTTCGGCTGGCGCATTCGACGCAGCGAGGTCTATCCGCCACCGGGTTCGCGCCATCTGCGGGTGCGACGCGTGCTGCGAGGCGCCGCCGCGAAACGCATGGCCAATGTCTTCATCGGCGTGGGGTTCGTGCTCCTGCTCTGCGGCCTGGCGGAAGTGCCGCTGGTGATGCGGCTGCTCGCGTCTCTCGGATTCCAGAGCGGCGGCTGAAGGTCAACGGCGCTGGCGGCGCTTGCCGGGCGGCGTCTTTTTCCCGGACCCGAGGCGACTGCGATCCCAGAGCACTTCGGCGCCACGCTCGCGACGCGCGAGCACCCGCGCGATCACGAACAACAGATCGGACAGGCGGTTGAGATAGCGCGTCACTTCGGGCGCGACCGTTTCCGTGCGCGCGAGCGTCCAGCAGCGCCGCTCGGCGCGCCGGCAGATGGCGCGCGCGAGATGACACGCGGCGGCGGCAGGGCCGCCCCCCGGAAGAATGAACTCCTTGAGGCGCGGCAACTTCTCGTTGAGCTCGTCGAGATCGTGCTCGAGGCGGGTCACCTGCGCGTCGCTCACCGCGCGATGGCCGGGAATGCAGAGCTCGCCGCCCAGATCGAACAAGTCGTGTTGCACCTCGATGAGACACGCGACAACGCGCTTCGGCAGCCGCGGGCTCGCCAGCACGGCACCGAGCGCGCTGTTGAGCTCGTCAACGGTTCCATAGGCCTCGACGCGCGGCGAGTCCTTGACGGTGCGCGTGCCGTCGCCGAGGCCGGTCGTACCATCGTCGCCGGTGCGCGTGTAGATCTTGCTGAGTCGATGGCCCATGCGATCCCGAGGTCACTTCACCGGAACTCGTAGCGCGTCGCCACCAACAGGCTCCGCCCCGCCGTATTGTAGGTGTTGGCGAGCTCGTAGTGCTCATCGAGCGCATTCTCGAGACGCAGCTGCACGGTCCAGGCGGGCGTGAGCGTGATGCGCCCGTAGAGATTGAGCAACGTGTAAGGGTCGAGGCGCACGCCGCCGAAGTCCTCGCGCGCCCCGCTCATCAGTACGTCGAGCCCCACCTCGTGCAGCCCGAACGCCTTGACCACGGATACCGTGCCGCTGCGCCGGACCCGGCGCAGGAGCTGCGCGTCGGTCTCCCGGTCGCGCGGGTCCTGGGCGATCGCCTCGGCCCGCAGGCTCCAGTCGGCCGCACGGATCTGGTAGCTGAGCTCGACGCCATCGATGCGCACGCGCTCGATGTTCTGGTTCTGGCCGTCGAAGGTCACGGGATCGGTCACCACGAACTCGATCAGGTCGTCGATGTCGTTGCGGAACGCGCTCAAGGTGATGAGCTGGTTCGCGCCGACCTGCTGGTGCACGCCGATCTCATAGTTGTGCGAGGTTTCCGCATCGAGATCGGGATTGCCGCCGAAGCCGAACCGGTCGGTGCTGTCGGGCGCGCGGAACGCCGTGCCGGCCGAGAGGATCAGGCGCGTGCGCGTGGGGAAATCGAAGCCGTACTCCGCGTTCCAGGTGGTCTCGCCGCCGAAGGTCTCGTGGTCCGTGTACGCCACGGCCAGCAGGAGATTGTGCCGACCGAAGCCCAGGCGGTCCTGGACATATCCCATGTTCACGCGCGTGCTCGCGTCGAAGCCGCTGCCGAACACGATTGCGTCCGTGTCTTCAGCGGTGAGCAGCACGCCAGCGGTGAGGACCTGGTTCGCGCCGAGCTGCAGGTCGTTCTGCCAGTCGAGCGCGTTGCGCCTCGTGTGCGCGAAGTCGGTGGACTGGTTCTGATCGATGTCGTCCTCGATGCGGCTCAGCGTGAGGCGCGACTTCCAGGCGTCGGTGCCGAAAGCGACATCCGCGGCGGCACTGCCGGTCTTGAAGTCCTGGCTCACCGGTGTGAGGAAGAAATCGAGGTAGTCGGTCGTGCCCTTCGAGTACAACGCGCGCGCCCCGAGTTCGGCAGCGCCGGCGGTGGTTCTGCCGCGCACCGAGACGGACTTGTTCTCGAAGCCCGCATCGACGTCGCTCGATGTCTGGGTGGGGAAGCCATCGGTG
>DATBIF010000070.1:0-3762 GCA_036557045.1 Steroidobacteraceae bacterium | reverse complement strand
ACCGGGCACCACTAGAACGGCCGGCCGACGAAGAGATAGAAGGCAGTCTCGCCCTGGCTGTCGTAACCCGCCGCGATGTAGATCGGCCCGAGGAAGGTATCGAGCCCGAGGAACAGGCTCCCGTCCTTGCGCGTGTCGCTGAAATTCGCCTGCGAGCGCTGCGCCCATGCGTTACCGGCCTCGAATGACAGGCCCGCGTAAACCGGCACGCTCAGCAGGCCCGGACGATCGCCGCGCCCGATCTGCTTGTAGTAGAGCACGCGCGCGATGCCATAGTGCGGGCCCGCGATCGAATTCGCGGTGAGTCCTGACAGGTTCAGGAATCCGCCCAGGGTGAAGAAGTCCTGTACCGATGGCGTCGGCGAGTCGTCATGTACCGTCGAGCCGCCCGAGGCCCAGAACACTACGGTGTGCCGGCCCCAGCTGCGTGCCACCAGGGCGTCGAGACTGAGAATGTCCGAGGACGCATCGTCACCCAACCCGACGCGGCCGGCGGTCCACTCCATGACGAATGACTGGCCGTTGCGCGGGAAATTCAGGTTGTCCAGCCCGTCGTAAGCGAAGCGCGTGTCCACCTCACCGGTATCGAAATCCTGCTCGGGCAGCGTCGGGTCGCCGATGTGTACGCGCGATTGGCCCTGCCCGCGCCGCACGCCTACGCGAAATTCTCCCCAGCTGCCGAATTCACGGCCGAACGCGAGCTCCGCCTCCTGGCTGCGCACCCGATACTCGGCGATGGGTACCTGGCCGTCGAGCAGCTGCAGATTGCGGACTTCGAACAGCAGCTGCGGCGCGATGAAATAGCGCGGTGAATAGCTGATCGGCTGATAGAACTCGGTCCGAAACAGCGGGTTCTCGCCCACCTGCAGGTCCGTGACCCACTCCGCGCCGAGACGATTCACTTCGGTGATGATGAAGCGCGAAGCGGCGTTGTAGCTCGCATTGCCTTCGAAGTCGTCCTGCAGATTGAGGCTGAAGCGCACGTAGTTCGGGCCCCAGGACTTGCGCTTCGCGCGCACCTCCAGGCCCTCCTGCTCCTGGTCCGTTACCAGTCGATAGTCCACGGTTTCGAACAGGTCGAGCCCATAGAGCTCGGTGATGCGCTTCTCGAGGCTGCTGGTATCGAGCGGCTTGCCGACCAGCGGTTGCATCGCCGACTCGATGATCTTGGAATAGCGCTGCGAGCGCGGGTCGGTGCGCACGAAGTCGATCTCCGGGCCGGGTCGATTGCGCGCGTCGCGCAGCCCCAGGTACTGAGCGTACTTGTCGGCGGGAAGTCCG
Organism: Steroidobacteraceae bacterium; assembly: GCA_036557045.1. Classification (GTDB taxonomy): domain Bacteria; phylum Pseudomonadota; class Gammaproteobacteria; order Steroidobacterales; family Steroidobacteraceae; genus DATBVX01. The sequence goes on along the minus strand of DATBIF010000070.1, from coordinate 2,481 downwards.
AGCGCACTCAACTGCGGACCGACAGTCTTCGCAGCCGCTTCGCCACTGGCGATGGCTTGCCCCACATCGTTGAAGTCGTAGGAGGTCATGCCGCCGAGCAGCGGCTCGATGATGACATCGCGAGCCGTGAGGGTCGCGCGCTGCCGCTCGGTCTCGCGGCGAATGAGGATCGCGAGCATCTGGTTCGACACGTCGAACGGCGATACCAGCGTATCGCGCTTCTGCAGCGTGGTGCTCACATCCGACACGATGAGAACATCGACATGCATCGCGCGCGCGATGTCAGCCGGGAGATTCTCGGCGAGGCCGCCGTCGACCAGCACGCGCCGATCGATCTCCACGGGCTCGAAGACGCCGGGCGCCGACATGCTGGCGCGCATTGCGGTCGCTAGATCGCCGTGATCGAGCACCACGGTCTCGCCGGTCTCGAGGTCCGCGGTCACGGCGCGGAACGGAATCGGCAGATCGTCGAAGCGCTCGATGGTCGAAACCGGGAGCGTCTGCAGGCGCAGCGTCTGGTTGAGCTTCTGGCCCTGGATCAGCCCGCGTGGGTAAAGGAGCTTGCCGCCCTTCAGGCCGAGCGGCAGTCGCACCGGGAAATCGCGGTCATCCTGCTTGCGGCGGAACGCCAGGTCCTTGCGTGACGGCCGGTCACGAAAAGCATCCTGCCAGTCGATCGAGCTCATGAGCTTCTCGATCTCGGCCGCGGACATTCCGGAAGCGTAGAGACCGCCGACGACTGCCCCCATGCTGGTGCCGACGATGGCATCGACGGGCACGTGCATCTCCTCGAGCGCCTTGAGCACCCCGACATGAGCCGCGCCGCGCGCGCCGCCGCCGCTCAGCACCAGACCGATACGGGGTCGATTGGTCGGCGAGGGGTCAGCTGGCAGTGACTCCGACGTCGACGGCGCTTGCGCAGTGGCCTGCGAGTCGCTCGGCGGGGGCGCGTTCCGGGGCGTCGCCTCGGATGCGATCAGCAGCAGGACAAGCGAGCCGGCGATGGCTGCACATCGTCCTGGTAGCGGGCGTGGGCTGGCGGGTTGCTTCAAGAAGGAGTCGCGCCCCAGCTGATATAGACGCGCTTGTTGTGCTTTCCCTTGTTCTCGACCCTGGCGACATGCATGGCGCCGATCTCCCCGGTACGCGCTACGTGCGTGCCGCCGCAGGGCTGCAGGTCCACCCCCGGGATATTGAGCAGGCGCACGCGTCCCGCCCCGACCGGCGGACGCACCGACATCGTGCGGATCAGCTCCGGCTGACGCGCCAGCTCCTCGTCCGTGATCCATTGCGATTCGACGCGCGTGTCGGCTCGAATCAGGTCGTTGAGGACTCCCGTCACCCTTTCGCGGTCGATCTCGTCCTGGGTGTCGAAGTCGAGGCGGCTCTTGTCGGCCGCGATCTGGCCGCCGGTCACGCCGAAGCGCAGGACCGAACCCAGCAGGTGCAGCGCGGTGTGCATGCGCATGTGCAGATAGCGCCGCTCCCAATCGATCTCGGCAGTCACCGCATCGCCCACTCGCAGCGTGTGAGCGGCTGTCTCCGCAACATGCAGGATTCGTCCCTGCTCGCCCTTGCGGGTATCAACGATGCGGACGGCTCGCCCCTCGCTCGCTCGCAACCAGCCGGTATCGCCCGGCTGGCCGCCGCCCAGTGGATAGAACACGGTGCGACTCAACACGATGCCCGCTTGCGTGCACTCGAGTACTTGCGCGTCGCATGACTTGAGGTATGCGTCCCGCTGGAACAGGGCCTCGGTACTCATGGCGCCAGATTTAGCAGCGAACCTTGCGGACGTCCACTCCCCGGCGTTCACTTGGTGCGACGCGCGCGACTCGTTACACTGCGCCGCAACTTCAACAGCCCTTCATGCCCGTAGCGCGCACTCTCCTTCTTTTCGGTTCGCTGGCATTCCTGGCCGCAGCCTTCGCCCAGGAGGCGAGCGACTGGGAGCACTACGGCGGCGATGATTTCGGGCAGCGCTATTCGACGCTCACCGAGATCGATCGCGACAACGTCGGCAAGCTCGCACCGGCGTGGACGTATCGCACCGGCGAGCTCGGCGAGGGCTTCGCGCGCCTCGACAAGCTCGCCTTCGAAGCGACGCCGATCCTGATCGATACCACGCTCTATCTCAGCACCCCGACCAACATCGTGATTGCGCTCGATGCCTCGACCGGCAGGGAGCGCTGGCGCTACGACCCGAAGATCGATCGCAAGCGCCGTTACTCGGAGGCCACCTCGAGAGGCGTGAGCGCCTGGCGCGACTCGCGCGCCAAGGTGGCCGGTGTCTGCGGGTTGCGCATCTTCGCGGGAACGCTGGATGCGCGCCTGATTGCCGTCGATGGCCGTACCGGCCAACCCTGTGTGGACTTCGGCCCGGGGGGTGAAGTCGATCTCACCACGGGCGTACGACTGAAAACAGCGCAGGACTACCTCGTGACCTCGCCGCCCGCGATCTACAAGGACCTGGTGATCGTC